>JALOMF010000014.1 GCA_025455635.1 Saprospiraceae bacterium
TCACGTCGGCATCGGCGGGCAGGGCGTTTTTAAGGAGGTTGAGCGCCTTTTTCGGGATGATGAACGAGGTGGCCACTTCGCCCGCAATGCCTTGGAAGCTGTACTTCACGAGTTTGTGCGCATCGGTGGCCACGAAGGTCAGTCGGTTGAAGTCGAGGGTGACGTACACCCCGGTCATGGCTGGGCGCAGCTCGTCGTTGCTGGTAGCGAAGAGGGTCTTGTTGATGGCCTTGATGAGCGTCGAGGCGGGCACGTTGACGGTGTCCACCCGGTCCGATTCGGGGATGCGGGGGAAGTCCTGCCCGTTTTCGCCGGCGAGGCGGTACTTGCCATAGGCCGAGGTGATGGTGATGCCGAAAGTTTCGTCGTCCACGGCGATGGTGATGGGCTGGTCGGGCAGCGCCTTGAGCGTGTCGAGGAGAATCTTGGCGGGGATGGCCACCGCTCCGTCGCCGTCCGACATGACCTCGACCTTGTTGGTGATGGAGGTTTCGAGGTCGGTGGCAGCGATGGTCAGTTCGTTTTTCTTGATGGTGAAAAGAAAATCATCAAGGATGGGCAGCACGGGGCTGCTGGCAATGGCACCACTGGCGATTTGGAGTTGCTTGAGTAGTTCGGATGAGGATACGCTGAATTTCATAAAACTGGCTGATTATCTTGATTTTGCGCAAAAGTAATCTTTGCCATAGAAAATGACGCTAAAAATAACCAACAAGATGTGGATAACCTCGCAACGCCGTAAAACCCAGCGAAATCACAGGTTTTTAACCTAAAACAGCGCGGATTGGCCGCTCACTCCTCCAGTTTCTGCCGAAAAAGCTCCTCGGAGTGGCCGCCCTTGCGGTTCTGCTCGGCCAGCGTCCAGTAGTCGGTGGCCGAGGTCTGGAGCCAGAGGTTGCCAGAGCGCCTGAAAACCTGTGCGTTGAGTCCATATTTTTCCAAAAACTGTTGTTCCAAGGTCGCCACCGACATTGCTTCATGGATGGTCAAATGGCCGACCTCGTGCACGCTGCGCACTTCGTCAACGAGCAACTCGCCGTCCAGCCGCTCCCTAGCGGGCGAAGACTCGCCAACCCGGTGGCTGCCAGCATAAAATTCAAGCTTGAGGAACGGGAACTTTTTGTGAAAATCAGCTTGCAAGTCCTTGATTTTCATGTTGTTATCAATGAGCATAAGAAAAGTATTTAAGTTGAACCGCAAATTAGCCAGTGGCCGGAGCCTGTTTGGTGAAAAAGCGCAGTGGTGGAGTTGATTTTTGTTAAATCGTTAAGCCTTCCGGCATCGCAGCCCCATTTTGCCCAAAACCACTACCTTGCTTGCGCAAAACAGATTTTCATGCTTTTTTTCAAAAATGCTTACCCAATGGCCGCTTTGAGCAAGCGGTGGAGCATCGCTTTTTTTTGTTGCTTCGCAATGTGGCTAACGGCGCAGGCGCAGGTTTCCGACAATTTCGGCGACGGCGACCTCAGCGAAAACCCCGCTTGGCAGGGCGACGCCGCCGAGTTCCAAGTGAACGCCGCTTTGGAGCTGCAGCTCAATGCCCCCGACGCTGGCACCTCCCTGCTCTACCTGCCCACTGCCATCGCCGACAGCGCCGTGTGGGAGCTGTACTTCCGCCTCGAATTTGACCCCTCCAACGGCAACCGCCTGCGCATCTACCTCCAGTCCGACTCGCCCAACCTGCTCACGGGCAGCGGCTACTACCTGCTCGCCGGGGCCGATGGCAGCGCCGACGCCCTCCAGTTTTACCGCCAAGACGCCGGGACGCCCACCCTGCTGGCCAGTGCCACCACGGGGGCCGTGGCCAGCTCGCCCAATGTCCGCCTGCGCATGACCCGCGAGCCGGGCGGCCTCTGGAAGCTCTCGGCGGACTATGCTGGCGGCCAAAACCTGACGCCCGAACTGGAAACCACCGATGCCACCTACGCCGGGGGCAGTTCGCATATTGGCTTCCATTGCCTCTACACCGCCACCCGAAAGGACAAGTTTTTCTTTGACGACCTCAACGTGCAGCCGCTGCTGCCCGATACCCAGGCGCCCGTGCTGCTCTCCGCCGTGCCCGTTTCGGCCACCGAGGTGGATGTTTTTTTCGATGAAAACCTGGAGGAAAACGCCGCCACCGACCCCGCCAACTACTCGCTGGACAATGGAATCGGGCAGCCCGCCGCCGCTTTCTTGGATGGGGTGGACAAAACGCTGGTACACCTCTCGCTGGCCTCGCCCCTGCAAAACCTCACGACTTACACGCTGACAATCAGCAACTTAGCAGATTTCGAGGGCAATATTGCGCAAGCGCAAAACACCAGTTTCGACTACTTGGAAGTGGCCGAGGCTGTGGAGTTCGATATTTTAATCAACGAAATCATGGCCGACCCCACGCCCAAGGTCACGCTGCCCAACGTGGAGTTCGTCGAGCTGTACAACCGCAGCGACAAAGTGCTCGACCTCGCTGGCTTCCGGTTTTCGAGCGGGGGCACACCGCAGGTTTTCCCCAGCTACCAAATGCTGCCCGGCAGCTACCTCATCGTCTGCGACGATGCCAACGTGGACTCCCTCAGCGCCTACGGCAACGTGCTGGGATTGCCCACCTTCCCGGCCCTGACCAACGACGCCGACGACCTCAGCCTCACCGACCCCGACGGCAACACCGTCCACCAAGTGAGCTACCGGCTCGAATGGTACGGCGACCTCCAGAAGGCACTTGGCGGCTGGACGCTTGAACTCGTCAGCCCGCTGGCACCCTGCCGTGGCTCGGCCAACTGGCGGGCCTGCGCCAACCTGCTAGGCGGCACGCCCGGCCAGCCCAACTCCGTGCTCGACCCGCAGCCCGACCTCACGCCACCGACCATGACCCGTGTCTTTGCCAGTGCGGCTTCGCCAAACGAGGTCCAAGTCTTTTTCGACGAGCGGCTCGACCCCGCCACCGCCCTCGACCCTGCGAACTACGGCATCACGGGCGGGCTGAACGTCCTGTCCGTCGGGTTTTTGCCACCCTACAATTTTGCGGTGCTGCTGCAATTGAGCGCCCCGCTCGTGCCCAGCGTTTTTTACGAAGTGACCGCCCAAAACGTGGCCGACTGCTCCGGCAACCCACTGGCCGGCACCGCTACGGCATCGCTGGCGCTGCCCGAAGCAATTGAACCTAAAGATTTGATTATCAATGAGATATTGTTCAACCCTGCATCGGGCGGGGTGGATTTCGTGGAGGTGTTCAACCGCTCGGCAAAGGTGCTGAACCTCGGCGACCTCATCATCGGCAACATCGAGGTCGGCATTGACACCACGACGACCGAGGTGGCCAACGACTACTTGCTGCTACCGGGCGGCTACGCTGTTTTTACAGAAAACCCTGCCGACATACTGGGCCGCTACACGGTGGAGAACCCCGGTTTGCTCATCGAAAACGACCTGCCTTCCTTCAACGACGACGCAGGCAACGTGACCCTGTACCGCCCCGGCACCACCGACGTGGCCATCGTGGATGCCTTCGACTACTCGGAGGAGATGCACCACCCGCTGCTTGATGATGAGGACGGTGTGTCTTTGGAGCGCATCCGGGCCGATGGCACCACGCAGGATGCCGCCAACTGGCACTCCGCCGCCGAGGCTGCGGGCTGGGCCACGCCTACTGCTCGAAATTCACAAATTCTTGAAAACCAATTGGTTGAGGACGGTTTTTTTGAAATACCAGAACCGACCTTCTCGCCGGACGGCGATGGGTATCAGGATTTTTTGGCCATTTTTTACAAAACAGACAAGCCCGGCTATGCTGCCAAGGTGCGGGTTTTTGATGCAGAGGGGAGGTTCGTCAAGTCCATCGCCAACAACGAGCTGCTGGCCACGGAGGGCTTCCTGCGCTGGGACGGCGACACGAGCGACGGGGCAAAGGCAAGAATCGGGATTTACGTGCTGGCAATGGAGCTTTTCAACCCGGATGGCACGGTGAGGGAGGCGAAGAAAACTTGTGTGCTGGCAGGGAGGCTGTAGCTGCGGAGCTTGGCTTGTTTGAGGGGTTTGATTTGTTCTGAAATGGCCCAAAAATAAAAAGCGGTGCTGCTGACGCAGCCACCGCTTTTCCCAAATCTGGTTGTTTTTTGTTCTTTCTTAAAACTCCCAAGTTTGGGAAGCTTAACTTTTTGTGAGACCAAAGTTCTTAGTGAGACCAATCACTGTTTTTTGTGAGACCAAAATTCTAAGTGAGACCGTTGATTACAAACACAGGACAAATGTCGGGGGCAGCGCTGACGTGAGAATTTCTTTTTTTCAAAAACTGTGACGTTAAAAACCGTTAATCTGGGGTTAAAAACCCTTAATTTACTGGCATGCTAGGCCGAAATCTGTTTATATTTTCCGGTGCAATTGAATAGGGGAAAAATCCCCCTTTTCTCATCTTTTTTAAAAAAAGCTGCCCGGAAACAACCCACGCCACTAAAAATGGCACCTCCGACACCAGTGGCTCAGGTTCCAAACAGTCTTAAAAACATCTAAAGTCATTTTATGAAAACACAACATTTGGTGCTTTTGGCCATGTTCAGCATGGTTTTGTTCAGTGCTTGCAACAAATTGAGCTACTTCACCGAGGACCTCAACGAACGCTACCGCTGGACGGAGGACGAACTGAAAAAAATCCAGTTCTACGTTTCACAGGACATCGTCATGAAGCGGGAAGTTTCGGGCGGAGACCGTGAAGTGGTTTCCGGGAAAATAAAAATCGAGGATGGCCGCCAAATCGAAGAAGTGGTCATCCGAAAAGGCACGCCTGGCGCTTACCTCTTCAGCCCAAAAGAAAACCGATTCGCCATCGGTTTCGAGGAAAGCAACGACCGCTACCTCGTCTTCGGCCCCAGTCCCAAGTACAGCGACCGCTTTGTGCTCATGGCCTCCGACTGGGACCGCCGCAGCGGTGACGTATCCTACGACAATAAAACCTGGCGGGTCTCCTCCGACAATGCCTACGCAGCCCTGCTGGTTGACCTGCGCAAGATGAACAAAGTGGACAAGGACACGAGGGTAGCGAAGGGCAGGAAGGTGAATTGAGTGGGCAGTTTGCCAGTTGGCAGTGGGCAGCCAGGGGCTGCTTGATTGCGCAAGTTGTGCTACGATTAAAATAAAAATGGGTGGTAAAGTGCTGAAATACAGCATTTTATCACCCATTTCTATTTAGAAAAACACAAGTCATTTTAAAGTCAGCAGCCCCTGACTGCCCACTGTCTAACTGCCCAACCCAACTTTCAATTCCAACAGCGCCACCGTCTCCACGTGGTGCGTGTGCGGGAACATGTCCACGGGCTGTATTTTCACCAATCGGTATTTTTCGCTCAAAAGGCTAAGGTCACGGGCCTGTGTGCTGGGGTTGCAGCTCACGTACACGATTTTGGGCGCTTCCAGGTCCAAGAACATGGCGACCACCGCCCCGTGCATGCCCGCACGGGGCGGGTCGGTGATGACGAGGTCGGGCTTGCCGTGCAGCTCCGCAAACTCGGCGGTGAGGATGTTCTTCACGTCGCCAGCGTAGAAGACGCAGTTCTCCGTGCCGTTCATCCGGGCGTTTTCCTTGGCGTCCACGATGGCCTCCGGCACCTCCTCGATGCCCACCACCTGCTTGCAGTACTTGGCGACGTAGAGCGCAATGCTGCCCACGCCCGTGTAGAGGTCGTACACGTTTTCGTTGCCCGTCAGTCCGGCGAACTCCACCACTTTGTCGTACAGTACCTTGGCCTGCTTGGAGTTGGTCTGGAAGAACGATTTCGGGCCAATCTTGAAGCGCACATGCCCCAGTTGCTCCTCGATGAACGCCTTGCCGTGGTAGTTGATCATTTCCAAATCGCCCACGTAGTCGTTCAGTTTTGGGTTGATGCAGTAGAACAGGCAGGTGATTTGTGGCATCCGCTCGATGACCGTGTCGAGGAACTGCTTGATGATTTTTGGGGCGTTTTTGTGGAAGCTCACGATGAGCATCAGCTCGCCGAGCGTGGTGAGCCGGATGAGGATGTGGCGCATGAAGCCCTCGTTGGTGATGAGGTCGTAGTAGGTCAGGCCCATTTCGTCGGCCACGGCCTTCACCACCAGGCGCAGCTCGTTGGAGGGGTCGGCCTGGAGGTAGCAATGCTTGATGTCCACGATTTTGTCGAAGGCGCCGGGGCGGTGGAAGCCCAGCACGTTCTGGCGGTTGGAAACGCCCGCCTCGATTTCGGCCTTCGTAATCCAGGTTTTGTTGGAAAAAGCGTATTCCAGCTTGTTGCGGTAATAGACGCTCTCCTCGCAGGGCACGATGGGCAGGAACTCGCCCTCCCGTATCCGCCCGATGCGCCGGATGGCGTCCACGACCACTTGCTCTTTGTGCCGCACTTGTGCCTCATAGCTCAGGTGTTGCCAGCGGCAGCCCCCGCATAGGGTGAAATGCTCGCAGAACGGCTCCACCCGGTCGGGCGAAAGGCGGTGGTAATGGATGGCGTAGCCGTCCACGTACTCCGGTTTTTTCTTCGTAACGTGCACGTCCACCACGTCGCCGGGCGCCACGTGCTCACTGAAAATCACCCGGCCCCCGGCGTCCCTGCCGATGCCACGGCCCTTGTCGGCCATGCCGGTGATTTCCACGTTTTCAACGATGATTGGTTTTTTCTGCTTTCGTGTCATTGATAAAAATCTAATTGCTGCAAATTTCCGTATGTTTTTGAAAGAAAGGACAAAGAGAACGAATTTAACCTAAAAACGGGTTACGCTTTTTCCCAAACCTGTAACATCAATATGATACACCTCTCATTTCAAACAGTAACAACAATGAAAAACCTGAGCTTATCCATCGAGTTGTCAAGTTTCGCCATTGAAGCCACGGCGTACCCAATGGCATACGACGAACTGCTGCACAGGGTAGAAGCCATTTTGCGCCAGCACAAGGAAGTCTTGGGCAAACTTACTGGCAGCAGCGAGCAACAAAAATCGCTCGGCGGCGGGCTTCGGCTTTCGGAGCACCAATTCCACTACGAGCGGCACTCGGTGCAGGTCGAGCTTGCCAATTTGATGCCCCGTGGCGACTGGCAGGTGCAGGGGATACGGTTGGTGTGAAGGTGCGAAGATTTGAGGATTTGAACGGGCTCCCGTATTTGCTATCTTGCGGCAAAAAAAACGATGAACCGCACTTGCCTCGCCGCCTTGTTTTTAGCGATAAACATTATCCCGCTTGCTGCGCAAAAAAACCTGCTGCTCAAGCTGATGAAGTCCCGCCCGGCTGCCTTCCAGCAGCTGCTCGACGAGCCGGACAAGTACGATATCCAAATCATTTACACCCAAATTGACAGGGACGAACAGGGCACCCCGCAGTTCAAGCAGCACAGCTTCCAATTGGACAAAAACCAGTACTACTACCCGGCCAGCATGGTGAAGATGCCCATCGCCTTCATGGCATTGGAGAAGCTGAACAAGCTGAAAATCAAGGGTTTGGATAAAAACTCGGTGATGAAAAACGGCGCTGCCAGCCCACCGCAGACCGCCGCCGAAACGGACTCCACCGCTGCCAACGGCCTGCCGTCGTTGGCGCACTACATCAAAAAAATCTTCCTCGTGAGCGACAACGACGCCAGCAACCGCCTCTACGAGTTCGTGGGGCAGCAGGCGCTGAACGAGGGCCTGCGCCAGAAAGACTACCACAACCTGCGCATCACGCACCGCCTCGGCGTGTCGGGCTTCGACGAGGAGGCCAACCGCCACACGAACCCCGTCAGTTTTTACGAAGGGGAAAAAATGCTGTACCACCAAGGCGAGGTGTACAGCCACGAGGAAAGCCCCTGGGATTATCGCCTGACCGAAACCAAGCGGGGCAAGGGCTATTACGAAGGCGATTCACTGGTGCTCCAGCCCTTTGATTTTTCGAAGAAAAACTACGTCTCGCTCCAAAGTTTCCACGACCTGCTGCAAGCCGTCATCTTCCCGAATGACGTGCCGCCCGCCCGCCGCTTCGACTTCTCACAGGAGGACTATGATTTCCTCTATCAAGTCATGTCGGAACTGCCACGGGAGAGCCAGCACCCCCGCTACGACCACGAACCGGACCACTACTGCAAGTTTTTCCTGTTTGGCGACCGCAAAGAGGCGGAGCGGATGCCGCCGAATATCCGCATCTTCAACAAAGTGGGCTGGGCCTATGGCTTCCTGACGGACGTGTCGTACATCGTGGATTTCGAGGCCGGGGTGGAGTTCTTCCTCGCCGCCACCATCCACGTGAACGCCGACGGCATCTTCAACGACGACCAGTACGAGTACGAGTCGGTGGGGCTGCCGTTTTTCAGCCAGCTGGGGCAGGTGGTGTACGAGCACGAGAAGGGGCGGAAGCGGAGGGTGAGGCCGGATTTGAGGAGGTTTCAAGGGCTGGGTTATGATTGACCACTTCGCTGCCGTAATTTTTATCTGAGTCAAATTCAACCAAACGACTGTTGAAAACATTGCATCTTTGACCCTCCCCAAGCATCGTTTTTTCACTCAATCTCACGCACACATGACGAGGTTTGCCCTGTTTTTCTTTTTTCTTTTTTTTGCAAAAACCGCCTTCTCCCAGAGCGTCGAACAGCTGGAACAGCAACTCAAGGCTGCCTCCACCCCCAAAGAGAAGATGACCCTCAACTACCAGCTCGGCACGGAATACCTGAAAAAAGACGCCAAAAAATCCGTCGAATACGCCAAGGCCGCCCACCAAAAGGCCGTGGAGACGAAGAACAACGGCATGGCCGCCGAGGCGTCCTACCTCGTGGCCCGTGCCTACGCCCGCACCAACGACGACCGCAACGAGGACATCTGGCTCGGCACGGCCACCAAGTTCGCCATGCTGGCCAACGACGCCGACCTCATCATCAAGACCGTGGACCAGCGCAGCCGCCTCCTGCAAAAAGACCGCAACGAGCGCAAGGCCCTGCAAGTGGTGCAGGAGGCGTTCGACTATTTCAGCAAAAAAGGCGGCAAGGGCATCAGCGAGATGCAGGCGCAGTACGAGGTGTTGAAGAACCAGTTGGAGCGGGAAAAAAGCCAGCTCGAAGGCGAGATGCGGCTGCTGGAGCGGGAGAAAAAACACCTCGAAGGCGAAATCGGCGTGGTGAAACGGGACAAGGAAGTCGTGTCCACGGAGCGGGATATTCTGAAAGAGGACAAGACCCTGCTCACCGAGCGCCAGCGGGAACTCGAATCGGAGAAGCAGCTCGTGGAGGAAGAAATTTCGAAAAAAGAAGAAACCATCAAGGCCGTGTCCACGGAGCGGGCCAAGGCGCTCTACCTCGCCGAGGTCAGCCGCCGCCTCGTGGATTCGCTGGAGGCTCGGCAGGCACTGGATTCGCTGGCATTGCAACAAAAAGACCTCGCCCTCGAAAACGCAGAGCTGGCACGGGAGCGGGGCAAGTACGTCATCTACCTGCTCGGCATTGCGGCGTTTTTTACCATTTTGTTGTCCATCGTTTCTTTCCTGCGCTACCAGGCCAAGAAGAAGTCCACCAACCAATTGGCGAAGCAGAACAAAATCATCGAAGAGGAGCGGCAGCGCTCCGATGAGTTGCTTTACAATATCATGCCCGTGGAAGTGGCCAAGGAACTCAAGGAAAAAGGCTCCGCCACGGCGCAGCAATTCCCAGAAGCGACCATTCTTTTCACCGATTTCAAGAACTTCACTGAAATCGCAGAGCGCCTTACCCCAGCGGCGCTGGTGAACGAACTGAACGAGTGTTTCCGGGCCTTCGACCATATCATTTCGCAGCATCCCGGCATCGAAAAAATCAAGACCATTGGCGACGCCTACCTCTGTGCCAGCGGCCTCGTGGGTCACAAGACCGTGCCCAAAGGCATCGTGCAGGCCGCCCTCGACATGCAGGAATTTCTGGATGACCACAAAGCGGAAAAAATGCGGAAAGGTTTGCCTTATTTTGAAGCCCGAATTGGTTTGCACACGGGGCCAGTGGTGGCCGGGGTGGTGGGCTTCAAGAAGTTCGCCTACGACATCTGGGGCGACACCGTCAACATCGCCGCTCGCATGGAGCAGCAGTGCGAACCGGGCCGGGTGAACATCTCCGAAACGACCTATGGGCTGGTGAAATACGATTTCAATTGCCAGTCACGGGGCCGGGTTCCGGTGAAGAACAAGGGGGAGATGGAGATGTATTATGTGATGGGGAAACGTTGATAGTTGGCAGTTTGACAGTTGGCAGTTGGCAGTCAGCGGCTGCTTAAAACCACTGTTCTGCTATTATTTTAAATGAGACTTTAGCAGTAACAAAACGAAAAACAACATGGAATCCAACAAACGCCTTTTATCCCTCGACGTCTTCCGGGGCCTCACCATGGCCCTGATGGTGCTCGTCAACAATGCGGGTGGCCTGCCCGAAGGCTCGCCGCTCGTCCATGCCGCTTGGAACGGCTGCACACCCACCGACCTAGTGTTCCCGTTCTTCCTGTTCATCGTGGGCATCGCCATCACCTTCTCGCTGAACAAGCGCAAGGAAGCGGGCGAGAACGTTTATCGCAAAATCCTCAACCGCACGGCGTGGATAGTCGGCATCGGCGTGTTTTTGAACGGCGCTCCGCAATTCGACCTCGGCTCGTGGCGCATCCCCGGCGTGCTCACCCGCATCGGCATCGTCTATGGCATCACGGCGCTGTTGTTCATGAAATTCAGCCCTAAGCAGTTGCTTTGGATTGGCGTCGGCTGCCTCGTGGCCTATTGGGGCCTTGAAACGCTCATCCCCGTGCCCGGCCAAGGCTACCCCAGCCTCGAAGAAGGCAAGGACCTCGGCGCTTGGCTCGACCGGTTGATTTTCCCCAACCACCTCTACAAATGGACCAGCCAACCCGACGCTCCATACCCCGCCTACGACCCCGAAAGCATCCTCGGCACCATGAGTTCCCTCGGCACCTGCATCGGCGGCGTGCTCACCGGGCTTTGGCTCCGCAAAAAACAGGACGACCTGCCCCGCTGGGCCGGGCTTTTCGCCGTGGGCTTCCTGCTCATGGTGGGCGGCCTGCTTTGGGGCGAGGCGTTCCCCATCAACAAAAAACTCTGGACCAGCAGCTACGTGCTCTACCACAGCGGCCTAGCCCTCCTCAGCCTCAGCACCGTTTGGTGGATAGTGGATTTTAAAGGGAAACAAGGCTGGACAGCCCCCTTCGTATGGCTCGGCGTGAACCCGCTGGCCATCTACCTCAGCCATGAAGTTTTGGCTATCGCAATGGGCGCCATCCCCGTCGGCGAGGGCAGCCTCTACGACTTGGTGCGGGACACGCTCTTCGGCTGGATGGGGCACAACCCCGCTGTTTTCTTCAACGCATTGCTGCACGTTGTCGTTAATACGCTGATAGCGTGGGTGTTGTACAAGAAGAAGATTTTTATACGAGTATAAATTGGTTGATAAAAGTTGATAAGGGTTGATGAGGTTGATATGGCTCCCATCAACCCTTATCAACCTCATCAACCCTTATCAACCAAAAAATGATTTCAGTAAAACAGGCCACCGATATAGTCCTTGAAAACGCCCTGCCCCTGCCGGACGAGACCGTGTCGCTACACCTCGCTGTAGGTCGTGCCCTGCGGGAACCCCTCACCGCTGACCGGGACTTCCCACCTTTCGACCGGGTTTCGATGGATGGGATTGCCATTTGCTTCGCAATGTGGGAGGCAGGCCAGCGCCGATTTTTCATCGAAAACATACAGGCGGCGGGCGCTCCACAATTGGTGCTGGCGCAACAGGAGCACTGCCTCGAAGTGATGACCGGGGCCATGTTGCCGCAAGGCACGGATACCGTCATCCGCTACGAAGACCTGAGCATTGATGCGGGTTTTGCCACTATTTTAATCGAAAAAATCCAAAGAAGACAGAACATCCACGAGCAGGGCATTGACCGAAAAAACGGCGAGACAATCGTTGCCGAAGGCAAGCTGATAAGCCCCGCCGAACTGGGCGTGGCGGCCACCATCGGCAAGTCGCAACTGCGGGTGGCGGCGCTGCCACGGGTCTGCGTCCTCTCCTCCGGCGATGAACTGGTGGAGGTACACGAGACGCCGTTGCCCCACCAAATCCGAAAATCGAACGTGCATGTGATGGCCGCCGTGCTGGGCACTTGGGGCCTCGCCAGCGACTTGCTGCACCTGCCCGACGACCCTGCTGCTATCGAGGAGACCCTCGGCGATTGTTTGAAAAAATACGATGTGCTGCTGATGAGCGGCGGCGTTTCGATGGGCAAGTTCGACCATATCCCGGCGGCGCTGGAGCGGCTGGGGGTGCGGCAATTGTTCCACAAAGTATCGCAACGACCGGGCAAGCCGTTTTGGTTTGGGCGCTCGGAAGGCACGGTGGTCTTTGCTTTTCCGGGCAATCCCGTGTCGTCGTTTATGTGCCTGCACCGCTATTTCTGGCCTTGGCTGCGGGCTTCGCAAGGCTTGCAAGTCCTTGAAAACCAATACGCTGCGCTGAACGAAGACTATTTTTTCAAACCCGACCTCACCTATTTTTTACAGGTAAAATTGGCCGCAGGCCAAGATGGACGCCTGCTCGCCACGCCCGTGACCGGACAAGGCTCCGGCGACCTCGCCAACCTCGTGGACTCGGACGCCTTCCTCGAATTACCGCTGGAACGGAAGGAGTTTAAGGCAGGGGAGGCGTTTCCGATTTGGCGCTTCCGTTAGTGCTTAACGCTGCAAGTATGGTTTGCGGCCAAGGCTACAATCAAAACTATCCAGCCATTCAATAATTTTTATCGCCCCTCGAAGGCATACCTTTTTGTGTAAAAATTGAAGAAAAACAGCACCCCGGTCACGATGATTTTGGCGAGGATGGGCCAGTCGCAAAGGATTGGGAGTTTCACCAAGCCCCAGAACATGGCAACGCCCAACCCCCAGCCAATGACGGAAAAGAGCATGGAAATGGCGAAAGCATGATGTGCCTTGCGCTTTAGGTCGAAGATGAATCGCTTTTGCAGGTAAAAATTGACCACCACGGCGATGGGGTACGAGATGGTGTGGGCGGTGACGGGGTCGAACCAGAGCCAGTCGAGCAGCAGGTACAGCACGTAGTCCACCCCCGTGGCGATGACGGATGAGGTGAGGAATTTGGTTTGGGAGACAATTTTTGCCTTTGGCAACCCACCCATTTAATGCGGGAGTTTACGGGATTTTATTTAAGATATAAGATATACGAAATCAGATTTAAGAGTGGCTGGAGCCAGCTAAAACCTAATATTTTACATTTTAAACCCTATATTTTAAATAAAATCTGAATTGATTTAAATCAAACAAGAATTCACTATCGTGCCGCAAGTTCATTTTCAAAAAACGCCCGCACCTCCCCCCAGTTCTCCGCCCTCGTAAACCGCTGCTCGTCCACGTTGTGCGAGGCGGTGAACAACAGCCCCTTCCCTTTGAAATGCTCCAGGTTCCAGGCATGGTCGTCAATCATATAGTCGGCTTGGATGATGCGCTTGTCGCCGCAGAGCACGAGCCGTTGCCAGCCGATGAAGGGGAAGTGCGTATCGAGCCAGTCGAGCTTGTCAATCAGCGAGTTGCGGAACTCGGTGGCGGCGGTCACAGCGTACACATCGAAGTGCTCGGTGAGCCATTTCACCACTTCTTGGCTGCCTTCCATCACGGGCAGGTCGGCGAAGAAACCAGGTTCTTGCAGGTAGCCCCGGATATGGGCGGCGTTGGGCAGTTGGTAAATCTTCTTGCCCCACCAGACCTCCCTTGGCGGGCGCTCGCCGAAGTCCCGTTCGTAAAGGTCGAGGAACTTGGGCGTCACATCGGCGATGACCTCGTCCATGTCGAGGGCGATGCGCTTTTTCCCAACTGGGTTTTCGTTCATGAATTCTTCCAAAGGTGTCTTAAACATCAGTTCAGTTATTTTAAAGTAAAAATGAGCGCCTCGCAGCCGCCCCAATCCGCAATCGTAAATCCGAAATCCGTAATCCCCTCACCCTCCATTCACCTGGTTCATCGCCAGCGACAGCCCAATCGTCCCGAACGCCTTCACGCCCTCGGCGGCCCGCCGTAGGATGTCGGGCAGCGCCTCCTGCTCCTTTTTGTCCCACTCGCCCAGCACGTAGTTCGCCTGCTGGCCTTTGTGGAACTCATCGCCGATGCCGATGCGCAGGCGGGCGTAGTTGTTGCCATTCGTTAGCTGGTCAATGCTCTTCAGGCCGTTGTGGCCGCCGTCGGAGCCATTGCCCCGCAGCCGCATTTTCCCGAAGGGAAGGTTCAAATCATCCAGCACCACGAGCAGGTTTTCCTTGGGGATGTCGTGCTTCTGGAGCCAGTAGCGCACGGCCTTGCCGCTCAGATTCATGAAGGTGCTGGGCTTCAGCAGGATGAAGGTGCGGCCCTTGTGCTTAAACTCGGCAAGGTCGCCCAAGGAGTCGTTCTTGAACTTGACAGCGAACTCCTTGGCCAGTACGTCCACCACTTCGAAACCGACGTTGTGGCGGGTATTGTCGTAGTCGGCGCCCATGTTCCCGAGGCCGGCGATGAGGTATTTCATGTAAATGGTGGACGGTGGACGGTGGACGGTGGACGGGAAGTCCCTCGTGTTCGGGCCACGCTTAAACAAGGCGCAAATGTAAGGTGTCAGCTTTTGACATCACACATTTTACTTTTTACTTTGCAACCTGTACTTTGCAACGCCTAATGCCCTCAATTTCCCAATTTCCCAATTTCCCAATTTACTGTCGTGAATCTTCGATTTCCTAATTTCCCAATCCCCACCCCGTGCGCAAGAAACTGACCGACGTCCTTTACTCCTTCCCGTTCCAGTTGGTGGTGCTGCATTTGCGTAGCAACCTACTGCTGCTGGCCGTGTGGGTGCTGCTGGCGATGATGGTCACGGGCGGCTTCGGCAACGGCTTTGGGCTGCGCTTCCTGTTCCTTTCGCCGGAGTACCTCGGCGAGGTGGGCTTCATGAGCTTTTTCTACGTGGGCATGGGTTTTGGTGGGCTGGTGATGAGTTGGAACTTGACCACCTACCTGCTCAATGCCTACCGTTTTTCGTTTTTGGCCTCGCTAGGCAGCCCGTTCGCCAAGTTCGTGCTGAACAATTCGGTGCTGCCCATCGCCTTCATGGCGCTGTTTTTTGTTTGCCAAATCCGGTTCGGCATTTGGCACGAGCTGCGCCCGCTGGGCGAGGTGCTGTGGGACAGCGTGGGCTTCCTCACGGGCTTCGCAACGCTGGTGTTCGCCGTGGCCATGTACTTTCAGTTCACGAACAAGGACATCACCAGTTTCTCCAAAAAAGAACCCAAACACCCCGAAAACCTCCGCTTCATCAAGGACATCCGCCTGAACCGCAACCAGTGGCGGGTGGACACCTACCTCGCCGCCAATCTCCGCCCCCGCATCGTGCGCAGCGTGGCGCATTACGACAAAGGGCTGCTGGCCAAGGTGTTTCACCAAAACCACCTCAACGCCCTGACGGTGCAGCTCTTCACGCTCATCCTCCTCCTGCTGCTCGGTGCGCTCATGGACCGCCCGGCCTTCCGTTTGCCGACAGGCACGAGCATTTTCCTGCTCAGTAGCACGGTGGTTGCCGTCACGGGGGCCGTGACTTTTTGGCTCGGCACTTGGCGCATCACGGGACTGGTGGCCATGCTCCTGCTCATCAATTTCGTCACCCGCTTCGATTTTTTTCACCATAAAAACAAGGCTTACGGCCTGAACTACGAGGCAGCACCCAGTCCCTATCACCCCGATAGCCTGCAAGCCACCTGTACCTTGGAGGGCGTGGAAGCCGACAAGGCCGCCACCCTCGCCATCCTCGAAAAATGGAAGCAAAAAGCCGCCGGGCCGAATGGCGAAAAACCCAAAATGGTCTTCTTCTGCGTGAGCGGCGGCGGGCTGAAGGCGGCCACTTGGGCCATGGAAGTGCTCCAACAAGCAGACAGCCTGACCAGCGGCGGCTTCATGGAGCACACCGTACTGATTTCCGGCGCTTCGGGCGGCATGATGGGCACGTCGTACTTCCGGGAATTGGTGCTGCGCAAACAGCAGGGCGAGCCGATTGACCTCTACCACGACCAGCACGTGGCCGATATTTCCAAGGACTTGCTCAACCCGATTTCGTTCGCCATCGTCACCAACGACGTGTTCCTGCCCTGGGCCAGCTTCGAGCAGGGCGGGCAGCGGTACAAGAAGGACCGGGGCTATATTTTTGAAAAAACCTTCAACGAAAACACCCATTTCCGGCTCGATAAAACCATTGGCGACTATGCCCAGCCGGAACGGGAGGCGCAGGTGCCGATGGTGTTCGTCACGCCGAGCATCGTCAACGATGGGCGGCGCATGGTCATCTCGTCGCAGCCCGTGCGCTACATGATGGTGGAGCCGTCGGGGGTGCTGCAGCCCGGCTCGGTGCGGGTGGACGCCGCCGATTTCGGGCATTTGTTTGCTTCGCAAAACGCCGACAGCCTGCGCTTCACCACGGCCCTGCGCATGAACGCCACCTACCCCTACGTGCTGCCGAACGTGAACCTGCCCACCGAGCCGCCCATCCAGGTGCTTGACGCCGGGTTCCGTGACAATTTCGGGCTGAAATCGGCCACCCGTTTCATCCATGTCTTCCAGGATTGGATTCGGGAAAACACCAGCGGCGTGGTGGTGGTCGTGGTGCGCTCCTTCGAGGGCCAGCGGGAAATCGAGTCGGACGCCAACCGGGGCATCCTCGAAACGGTGCTGAACCCGCTCGAAATCGCCTTCAAGGTGATGAGCCTCCAGGATTACGAGCACGACAACAGCCTCGGCTTCCTGCACGATATTCTGGGGGAGAACATGCTCGAAATCGTGCGGCTGACCTATCATCCCAGCGATGAGTTGAAGGAGTCGCCCATCAGTTTTTACATCACGAACCGGGAGCGGGCGGATATTCGGCGGGCAGTTGTGGCAGCAGAAACCCAGCAAGAAATGCAGCGGATACGAACGCTTCTGGAATGAATAGCCATTGGCCCAGCGCCGCCATTGCAACGCAGACTGCTTTTTTATTCCCCGATTTGGTGGTGATTCTAGGCCAAAACCCCGTCTTTTACCCCGGCAAACCAAGCCAGCCATTTTATGACAAATCAAATTTTGCTTTTTATTCGCTTCGCAAAACCCCTGCAAACACTAGGGTTACTGCTAGTTTTTTCGGCCCAAGTGCTGGCGCAACAGGAGCTTGGCCTCCATTTCATGCCGCACGTTTGGCAGTCGAACAGCACCAATCCGGCCTTCGTGCAGGACAAAAAACTGGTGATTGGGCTGCCGGGCGTTTACAGTACCCTCGCCTTCGACGGGCCTACTTACAACCAAATCGTTTCGAAGCAAAACGGCAAGGCCGTGGTGGACATTGACCAGCTGATTGGCCATTTGGAGGCTGAAAATTCCATCCGAAACGAGCTGGGCATACCCACCCTCAGCCTAAGCGCCAAGCTGAAAAACCTGCACCTGAGCCTTGGCCACGCCGTGAAATACGGCTCATTTTTCAAGTACCCGAAGACGCTGCCGCAACTGGTCTGGCAGGGCAACGCACAGTTCATCGGGCAGGAGGTCGCACTGGGCAACGAGCTTGAACTGACGGCCTACCACGAGCTGATGGCGGGCGCCGCCTACAAGTTCGGACAAGTGACCTTCGGGGCCAACCTGAAGTTCCTCAGCGGCATCGCCGGGGCGGCCACCGACCCCGACCACCACACGGCCAGCCTCTACACCGACCCCGATGTTTATCAAATCACGCTTAACGGCGACTACATCCTGCACTCGGCTGGCACACTCGACTACGAGGATTTTGAGGAAATCGGTGTCAATTTCGATTACGCAAAGCTCTCTTCCGAAGGCTTTTTTGGCAAAAACAGCGGCTTGGCGCTCGACCTCGGCCTCCGGGCAGAACTCGGCAAGCTAGAGCTGGCGGCCAGCGTCTTGGATTTGGGCAAAATCACTTGGGACAGCGGCGTGACCACCTATGCCGCCAACCAAAGCTACCAATACGACGGCCTCGACTTCTCCGGCTCGCTCACCGGCGACAACGTGAGTTTTGATGGGGCGTTGGACACCCTGAAGCGTATTTTCAAAGTGGAGGAAACCAACGGCGGCAGCTACGACACCAAGCTCACCCGTAAAATCTACCTCAGCGCCCGCTTCAAGCTGAACGACCAGTGGACG
>JALOMF010000332.1 GCA_025455635.1 Saprospiraceae bacterium
TTTCTGCCGACGGTAGTGGAAGGCTCTGGCTCGGCATGCAAAACAACAGTTTCAGAAGTTTTGAGGAAGGGAAATTGGCCGCAATACAGCATTTCCCCAAATGACTAACGTCACGGGCCATCAACTCCATCCGACAGCTGCAGGACGGCTCCACGCTCATTGTGGGCAAGGCTGGGATGTCCTTGGTCAAAAATGGCCGAAAACAGTTCATTTTGCTCCGCTCCACCGATGTCAACACGGACGCCGAGGGTAATTTTTGGTCGGGCTTAACGGGGCTTTTCCGTGTACCGAAGGAAAAGATTTCCCAATTATTTGCCCCTAATGAAAGATTGGAAGAAGCCAATGTCAACGATTATTACAAAAAATACAAACCGGAAAAACTCAGCAAAATGCGGGTGGACCGAGTTGTCTTTGACCATGAAAATACGGCATGGCTGGGCACTCCCGATGGCCTGTTTTTTTACAAAAACCAGATGAGCGATGCCGTGCTGCCTCACAATATACGTGAATTGATTTTTGATAAAAAATCCAACACGCTTTGGGCGTTATCTGAGTCTAAAGGACTTTTTGCGCTTCGCAATGGGCAGGTGCTCGACAGCCTCGGCATCGCTTCCAATGGCCAAAGCCCCAAGATTTGCAGGGATTTTTGCCAAGATGCCTATGGCAGTTTTTGGGTGGCCACTGCCAGCGGCTTAATGAAAGTGGAGGGTGATGTTGGCCACCTTCAGCTCCATGACTTCTCCAATGTACACGGCCTTGGTGCTGAGAAGTTGAACGCCGTGGAGGTCATCGGGAACCAGGTTTTTTTGGGAAAAGACGACGGCCTGGTAGCTGTCCCATTTTCCATTTTTACAAAAAAACTCCCGCCTCCGCCCATTCACTTGAAACGGCTGACGGTGAACGAGCAGGAGCGCAGCCTTGGCCAAGATTTGCGCTTGAGCGCCGACGAGAACGCTGTAAGCTTCAGCTTTGAGGGCCTGTCTTTCAAGGACTATAAAAAATTGCAATACCGTTACCGACTCTTGGGCTTTGACGACGATTGGCACGCTACCAACAACGAGGCAGTGCATTACGCCTCGTTGCCGCCTGGCCAGTACCGATTCGAGGTAGTAGCCGTGAATAGTTCCGGTGTGAGCAGCGGACAGCCTGCCAGTTTTGAGTTCCGTATTTCCAAGCCTTTTTGGTGGCAATGGTGGTTCATGGCATTGGTCGTTGCAGCCCTGACGGGCTTGGTTTTTGTTTGGGTAAAATGGCGTGAGCAGAAATTGCGCAAGCAATACGAATACCAAAGCCGACTCATGTCCGCAGAAAACGAGAAGCTGGAACTACAAAAAAAGAATGCCGACCTGAAGATGCTTTCGCTGCGGTTGCAAATGAACCCCCATTTCATTTTCAACGCCCTGAATACCATCAAAGGCTATTATGGGCAAGATAAAATTAAGCAGGCCAACAGCTTTATTGCCAAGTTCGCCCGGTTGTTGAGGCTCAACCTTGACTATTCCGACTCGTTCATCCCACTGGACCAAGAATTGGAATTGCTTAAAATCTACCTCCAACTCTCCCAAATCCGCTACCCCGACAAGCTCGATTTCCAACTGGTTGTTGCACCGGACATCATTCCAACAGCAGTGCGAATCCCCTCGATGGTCATACAGCCTTTTGTTGAAAATGCCGTGATTCACGGTATCGTCGGCAAGGATGACAAAGGTTATGTTTCGGTAGGTTTCACCAAAAAAGAAGGCGAAATAGTTGCTATCATTCGGGACAACGGAATTGGCAGGAAAGCAGCTGCATTAAAATCCATGTTACGAGACCCACACAAGCCGTTGGCTACGAGCATCACGACCGAACGCTTGGATTTGCTGCGTGAAAAGTCCGACCCACCACCCATCGAAATTCGAGATATTTATGACGAACATGGATTGTCCTCTGGCACGGAAGTAGTGCTGCACCTTCCAATAGAATACTTAAAACACTGAGCATGTTCAAAGCAATATTAATTGATGACGAGCCAAACGCTCGTGCCACTTTGCGACAAGAAATTGACCTTCATTGCCCTGAAATCCGCATCATCGGTGAAGCAGGCTCGGTAGCAGAAGGGGTTGCGCTTTTGCAAAAACAACCAACGATTGACCTGCTTTTCTTGGACATCCAGTTGACGGATGGCGCTGGCTTTGAAATTTTGGAACAAGTTGATTATCAACTATTTAAAACCATTTTCATCACAGCTTACAGCGATTATGCATTGAAGGCCATCAAGTTTCAGCCGCTCGACTACTTGTTAAAGCCGATTGACGCCGAGGACTTGCGGGATGCTGTTGACAAGGCAATACAGACCCAGCAGGCGTCTTTCAACCAGCAAATGAGGCAGTTCATGCAGCAGTATAAATCTGCCGCTTTGCTACCAGAACGGATTGCGCTTGCCACTGCCGATGGCATTCATTTGTACCCCGTTCGCAGTATTGTCCGCATGGCCGCCGAAGGTAATTATACCAGCGTATTTTTTGAAAACGGGAAAAAACTCCTGCTTGCAAAGACCCTAAAAGAAATGGAGGAGTCAGTGACGCTCCACCGTTTCGAGCGCATTCACAAATCGCATTTGGTCAACCTCGAACATATCCAAAGCTACGTAAACCGTTTCGGCGGCGAGGTGGTAATGAGCGATGGCACAGAACTGCCTGTTGCGCAGCGAAAAAAAGGATACCTGTTGCAGTTGTTGAGTAAAATTGGTTGAGTAGCCTATCTGGGTTTTGGTTTATCAATTTATCAAAACCAATTTGTTTTTTATTTGAAACAAAAAACTAACTTGCGGTCAAATTAAAACTACCTATCGCCATGAATGAATTGACCGTCTGTTTGCTCTTCCTTGTGCTCGGTTTGATAATCGGTGCCTTGCTGGCCTGGCTTTTTGTGCGCATGAAATATGCTGGCCAGCAGCTTTCCGATACTGATTTGCAAGAAAAATACGTGGGCCGCCAACAGCACGAGGCTGCGTTGGAGCAGACCGCTTTTTTGCACAACGAACTGAAAACCAAACAGGAAGACATCATTTTTTTGGAAAAAACACTATCAGGAAAAGAACGTGACCTGCTTTATTTAGAGGAAAAACTCGCCGCATGGAAAACGGACTACGAGCAACTTCGGCAGCGGGCGCAGCTCGAATTTGAGCGCGTGGCCAATCGCCTCCTCGAAGAAAAGTCCAAAAAGTTCAGTGACCAGAACGAAAAGCAATTAAACGATTTGTTGCACCCCCTTCGGGAAAAAATCCGGGAATTCGGCCAAGACGTCGAGCGGCGCTTCACCGACGAGGCCAAGGACAAGGTCTCCCTCAAAAAGGAAATCGAGCAGCTCATCGGCCTGAACCAACAACTCAGCCTCGACGCCAAAAACCTGACCACCGCACTCAAGGGCGACTCCAAAGTGCAGGGCGACTGGGGCGAGATGCAGCTCGAAATGCTGCTCGAAAAAGCGGGCTTGGTGCGGGGCACCCATTTCGTGGCGCAGACTTCATTCAAGGATGCCAATGGCCAAGAAAAACGTCCTGATTTCATCATCCACCTGCCCGATGAAAAGCACCTGATTGTGGACTCAAAGGTCTCGTTGAAGGCTTATGAAAAATTCTACAACGCTGAAACTGAGGAACTTAGGGGACGCCACTTGAAAGAGCATGTGGACTCCATCCGGCAGCACCTCAAGGATTTGAGCGGCAAGAACTACCCCCAGCTCCACCAGTTGAACTCACCCGATTACCTGCTGATGTTCGTGCCCATCGAGCCTGCATTTGCCGTGGCGCTCCAGCACGACAACCGCCTTTTCATGGATGCGCTGGAGAAAAACGTGGTCATCGTCACCTCCTCTACCCTACTCGCCACCATGCGCACGGTGTCCTATATCTGGCGGCAGGAGCGGCAAAAAAGGAATGTGCTGGAAATAGCCCGACAAAGCGGGATGCTCTACGACAAGTTCGTAGCCTTCGTGGAAGACCTGCGGGAGGTCGGCTCCCGCCTCGACCATGCCCAAGCTGCCCTGAACGGGGCGATGAACAAGCTATCGGAATCCAAGAAATACGGGGATACCCTGATAGGTAGGGCGCAGAAAATCAAGGAATTAGGTGCGAAAGCAACGAAGTCGCTGCCCGCAGATATGATTGCTGATGAACCAGATTTGAACGAGGAATTGGTGGCCTTGCAGTAGCACGGACTGGCAGACCGTGATTTGTAGCACGGACTGCCAGTCCGTGTTACTTTGCGCACGGTCTGACAGACCGTGTTACTTTGCGCACGGTCTGGCAGACCGTGTTACAGGAGTCCCAGGCATTGCCGAAGGCTTTGTTGCCAATGTGGTATCTCCAAGCCAAAAGCATTTTTGATTTTCGCCTTGTCCAGTAAGCTGTAGGGCGGACGTGCAGCCGGAGTCGGGTATTCTTTGGTGAGGATGGGCTTTACCTTGACCGCCATGTTTTTGATGTCAAAAACAGCCACTGCAAAATCGTACCAGCTGGTGACCCCTTCATTGCTGTAGTGGTAAACCCCTGTGAGCAACCGCTTCTCAAAAGTTTGATTTTCAGCGCCTTGCACGATTTTGAGCATGGCCAAAGCAAGGTCACGTGCGTAGGTTGGCGTCCCGATTTGATCATAAATCACGGACAATTCGCCCCGTTCAGCCCCCAGTCGGAGCATCGTTTTCACAAAATTATTTCCGAAGGAAGAATACACCCAAGACGTGCGCAGCACGATGGCACCACCGGGGTTGCTCCGCAAAACCGCCTCGTCGCCTTGCAGCTTGGTGCGGGCATAGGTACCCTGCGGATTGGTCAAATCCGTCTCGATATATGGCTTGGTGACTTGGGTGTGATAGACGTAATCCGTGGAAATATGCAGCATCAACGCTTGGCTCTTTGCACAAGCGGCAGCGAGGTTTTCGGCACCGACCGTGTTCACTTTCCAAGCGAGGTTGGTCTCTGTTTCCGCTTTGTCAACAGCAGTGTAGGCCGCACAATTGATGCAGTAGTTTACTGGATTTTCCGAGAAAAACGCATTGACCGAAGCTTGGTCTGTGATGTCCAACTCGTCAACGTCAACAAACTTGAAGTCAAAATCTGGAAACTGGCTGGCAAGCGTTTGAAGCTCCATCCCGACTTGTCCCTTACTTCCCGTCACCAATATAATTGGTTGCTTCTTTTTCATTTT
>JALOMF010000333.1 GCA_025455635.1 Saprospiraceae bacterium
TCAGCCCAACGGCGATGGCATAGTGGCCAACGGAGTCTGTATAGGCTATCGCCCCGCTGGTGCTGGTCACTTTGACGGAGGGTACCGTGACCATCCGGCTGGAATCATACACCACCCCACGGAGCAGCACCGCCTGTTGGGCCTGCACGGTAGCGCCGAGTACGCAGAAAAAAAGAAACAAGGGTAAAGCTCTCGCCATGCAGGGTTTTTGGTTCGGGGCTGTAAAATACAGCCGCCCGCCGGATTTTGTATTGCAGCACAGCCAGTTTTAACCCTTCCTTGGCGTAAGCACCCATGCTTCGATCACCCGGGGGAAATGGGCATGTTCCAGTAGATGGATTTTTCCGGCCAGGCTCTCCGGGCTTTCGTGTGGGTCTAACGGTACCCGGGCCTGGAAAACATGCCTGCCGTGATCGTAGCGCTCATCCACTTCGTGGAGAACGAAGGCATGGCATTTGGTCTCACGCTTGGGGGCGAGTACGGGAAGCTGGCACTCAGCCTTTTCCGTATCGTGGCGGTAGGGTTCCTGTTCTATTACCTGCACTTGCTGCTTCGCTCAAAGGTCTCGTTCGGCACGGTGGTCAGCTTCTCGCTTATCTTGGCTGGCGCCATTGGCAATATCATTGACAGTGCATTTTACGGACTTATTTTTTCTGAAACACCCTATCACGGCGGCGTGGCTACCATGTTCCCAGAAGGGGGCGGCTATGCAAGCTTCCTGCACGGCAAGGTGGTTGACATGTTTTACTTCCCGGTGTTCGAGGGTTTCTTCCCCGATTGGCTGCCGCTGTGGGGGGGCGAGCACTTCCAGTTTTTCAGGCCCGTGTTCAATGTAGCGGACACTGCCATCACAGTGGGCATACTGAGCCTCCTCATTTTCTTCCGCAGTTTTTTCAGCACCGAAGCGGATGAGCTGCTGGCAAGGGGGGATAGCGCCAATGCAGTACCCATTGAAACTGCGGAACCAAGCGAGCCACCAGCGCCAGCAAGCTCCAATGAGGCAGCCTAGTTCACACATCCCAATTTTTAAGGAAAATCAGCTCGTCTTCAACGCCGCAGCCCGCAGCCGCTGTAAGAACGGCGAAGCAAAGATGAACCCCTGCAGCAGTTCGTTGTCGCTGGACAGCACTTGGTCTTTGCTGCCCTGCCAGGCCAGGCGGCCCTCGTGCAGGTAGGCGATATTGTCGCCGATTTCCATCACCGAGTTCATGTCGTGGGTGTTGATGATGGTGGTCATGTTGTTTTCGTAGGTGAGGTCTTGTATCAGCTCATCAATGAGCAGGGCCGTGCGGGGGTCGAGGCCAGAGTTGGGTTCGTCGCAGAAGAGGTACTTCGGCTCCATGACGATGGCCCGTGCGATGCCCACCCGCTTCTGCATTCCGCCAGATACTTCCGATGGGTATTTCTTGTGCGCCCCGGTGAGGCCCACCCGCTCCAGGCAGAAGTCCACCCGTTTGTTTTTTTCGGCCAAGCTCAGGTTGGTGAACATATCGAGCGGAAACCGCACGTTTTCCTCCACCCGCATCGAGTCGAAAAGCGCCGAGCCTTGGAAGAGCATGCCCACCGTCAGCCTGATTTCACGGGCCTGTTTTTTGTTCAGCGAAAAAAAATCAACCTTGTCGTACCACACCTTGCCGGAGCTTGGCTCCATCAGCCCCACGAGTATTTTGAGGAAAACCGTTTTGCCAGCACCGCTCCGCCCAATGATGAGGTTGGTCTTTCCTGGCAAAAATTCCATGGAAACCCCCTTGAGCACCTCCTGCTCATCGAACCGCTTGATGATATTTTCAGCTATAATCATTTCTAAAATGTAGTCTCTTCATCGAACTAACCCGTCAAAAGCACCGCAATCAAATAATCAGCCAGCAGGATGAGGATATTGCTGAAAACCACGGCGTTGGTGCTGGCCTTGCCCAGTTCAATGTTTCCGCCCTTCACGTAGTAACCTTGAAAAATAGGCACCGTCGTCAGGATAAATGCGAAAACCACGGCCTTCACGTACATCATCGTCACGTTTCTGGGCTGAAAGAACGCCCGTAAGCCCCGCTCGTAGTCGTCACCGGAGAGTGCGCCAGTAGGTACCGTGGACAAGTACCCACCGATGATGGCCACATAAGCGGAAATCGTCACCAGCAAGGGTATCATCACCAATGCCGCTATGAGTTTCGGTAAAATCAGGTATGCCGCCGTGTTCACGCCCATCAAGTCCATGGCGTCAATATGCTCTTTTTGGCGCATGGTGCCCAGCTCGGCAGCTAGGTTGGAGCCGACTTTTCCAGCCAAAACTAGGCAGGTGATGGTCGGGGCGGACTCGATGATGGCCAAGTCCCGCACGATATAGCCGATGTAGTACTGTGGCACCAGTGTGCCATCGAGTTGGTACGAAAACTGCACCGCTGCCACGGCCCCCATGAAAATCGAAATCAGTGCCACGATGACCAGCGAGCCGATGCCTATGTCCTCCATCTGGCGCATGGTCTCCTTCCAGTACATGCTCCAGTTCTCTGGTTTGGAGAATGCCTGCCGGAGGAGCATCACGTAGCGGCCAATATGGTACAAAAGGTTGAAATTCATTGTATTGTGGTGAACGCTGGGCGCAGCGAGCGCCTAAAGTGGGTGCAAACCTACGCAATTAGGGTGATTAGTGAACAACTGCAGGCTACCAATCACCGAATATCAAAATCGAGCACCGCTGGTGCAAAGCCATTTTTGGCGCTTTGCAAAAACTGGGCACCCGTCTCGTGAATAGTCTGCGAAATAGGAGTGTACTGGAACGGGAAAGCAGCCAGTGATTTTTTGTTGTCGTAAAAAAAGGTGCGGGCGCTGCTGCGGGCCGTCTGCTTGGTGATAAAAGCGGGCTTGCCCGTGAGTTTTGAGGCCAACCAAGCTGCCCGCCAAGCCGTCTCCCGAATGAGCGGCGTGACAGGGATAGAAGGCGGCTTCACGCCGATGACTGCCGCAATTTCATCGAACACCTGTTTGAACGGCAAATTCTCGGCGCTGAGGATGTAGCGCTCGCCGCTAATGTCGCTCTCCATCAGCAGCACCATGAAGCGCACCACGTCCCGCACATCCACGAAGCCCGTGCCGCCCAGCGGGTGAAAACGCAGCCCGTTCCAAATTTGGTGAAAAATCTGCCCAGTGCTGGTGCGCCCATGCCAGTGCCCGCTGCCCAGCACATTGGCGGGGTTCACGATGGCGGCGTTCAGTCCCTCGGCCATGCCCCGCCACACTTCCATCTCTGCCCGGTGCTTGCTGATGCCGTAGGGGCTGTTCCACCCGTCTTCCTTCCAGGCTGTCTGCTCGTCAATATTGGGGTCGTTGGGCTTGCGCCCAATGGCGGCGATGGAGCTGACGTGCACGAACTTTTCCACGCCAAAGTCAAGGGAGAGGTTCACGAGATTGGCCGTTCCTTCCGCATTGATTTTCAGCATGTTGCGGGCATCTTTGTCGTTGAAGGACACCACGGCGGCACAATGGTAAACCTGCCCTACCCCATTCATGGCGTCTTCCAGCGCCAGCACGTCCAACAGGTCGGCTTCCACCCATTCTACCCTGCTGGCAGCATCTTGCAGCAGCGTCATTGAACTGGAGGGCTGACGCATACAGCGCAAGTTGTCGTGCCCCTGCCGGAGCAGGTACCGAACGAGATACGACCCTATGAAACCAGTGGCACCCGTAACCAAGATTTTTTTTGAAGCCATAAGCTGAAACTATGAAGCTGGCGGAACGGGGAGAATGAAAAATGGCAGATTTGACCGAAATGTGAACGGAACAGTTCGGGCATGGTTCAAGCAAGGTCAAACTACGGCGATGGGAAAAAGCAATCACGATTCCATGTGAACAGAATCAACGTTTGCAACACTCTGACTATCAATGGCTTAACTAAGCTACCGTCTATCCGACCATTTTATCAATGCCATTTTCTAGTGCTCCGTTGGGCACTTACGCCAGTAGCAAGAAAAATTACGCCTCCGAGTATAAATGCGCCGAGCGCAATGTAAACAATCAACATAGCAGTGTTTGTTTTTTGAACTTTGAAATCACTCCGTTTCAGATACCTATCCCACAGCAGTTCCACAATTTTTGCGAATAAAAATTATTGGTCGGTTGCAAAAATTTGGTCAAACCATGATTGATTGTCCAGATTCCCAATAAATTGAGGTGCTAAGTTCTACAAATAGTTTTTAGCCAAAAGAGATTTTGCCTTATTTTTTCAAAAAAACTTTCAGGACAGCTGTTTGCGAAGCCTATCTTTAGGCTTTTATCAGCGTTAAGAAAAGCTAGTTTTCATGCAGGCCAAAATAACCCAACACCTATCAAAAGACCCCATTTTGAAACCCTTGGTGGACGTCATCCCCTTCCGGGAGCTGGCCTCCAACTCCCAAGGCGTTTACCTCGACCTGCTCGGCTCCATCATCAGCCAGCAGCTTTCCGTCAAGGTAGCCGCCGTCATCGAACGGCGCTTTCTCGCCCTTTTCCCCGACGAAATGCCCCACCCGCACCTGCTCATCAAGATGGACATCCCGACCTTGCGCAGCGCCGGGCTTTCGCAGCAAAAAGCAGCCTACCTGCAAAACGTCGCCACATTTTTCCAAAAAGAAAACCTGCTCGAAAAGGACTGGGTCGGCGTGGACAACGACGAAATCATCCGCTACCTGACCCAAATAAAAGGCGTGGGAAAATGGACCGTGGAGATGATTCTCATGTTCTCCCTCAGCCGCCCCGACGTGCTGCCCCTCGACGACCTCGGTATCCGCCAAGGCATCGCCAACCTCTACGGCGTCACCGAAACCGGGAAGCCCATGCTCCAGCGCATGGCCGACATCGCCGCTGCTTGGCAGCCCTACCGCTCCTACGCCTGCTTGTACCTGTGGCGGCACAAGGATGGGGTTTAGGATTTACGATTCTGGGATTTACGATTTACGATTGGGAGCGTTTGGTTACTCAAGATGCTGGTAATCAGTGTTTTAGAGATAATCCCAATCGTAAATCCGAAATCGAAAATCACTCAAAACCTTCCCAAAGCTTTTTGATTTTCAGCACATTCTTCTTCACGTCAAACTTCTCGGCAATCATCTGGTGGGAGGCCCGGCGCATGGCGGGCAGGTCGGCGGTGGTCATGGCTTGGCGCATGGCCTCGGCGAGTTGCTGGGCATCGTTCGGGGCGATGAGCCAGCC
>JALOMF010000334.1 GCA_025455635.1 Saprospiraceae bacterium
AGCGGGCATCGCCTTCCTCGACATCAGCACGGGCGAACTCATGGTCAGCGAAGGCGACATGGCGTACATGGACAAGCTGCTGCAAGGCTTCAACCCCTCCGAGGTCATTTTCTCGAAAGGCGCTGCGAAGCTGTTCGAGCAGCAGTTTGGCGACCGATTTTACACCTACACCCTCGACGACTGGGCCTTTTCCCACGATTTTACCCAAGAAAAAATAAAGGAACATTTCGAGGTCGCTTCGCTCAAAGGCTTTGGCATCGAGCATTTAGAGCTGGCGCAAACGGCTGCCGGGGCTGCCCTGCATTACCTCGCCACCACCGAAAACAAGAACCTCAAGCACATCACCGCCATCAGCCGGATACACCAGGAGAAGTACGTCTGGCTCGACCGCTTCACGGTGCGCAACCTTGAACTGCTGCACAGTCCGCACGAGGGAGGCACGCCACTCATCCATATCCTCGACCAAACCGTGTCGCCGATGGGCGGGCGGCTGCTGAAGAAGTGGGTGGTGCTGCCGCTGACTTCCTTGAAGGAAATCGAGGCAAGGCACGAGGTGGTTTCGTATTTTTTGCAAAACCCCGATTTGGCGGGCGAGGTGAGCAGCTATATCCGGCAGATGGGCGATTTGGAGCGGCTGATTTCACGGGTTCCACTCGGTAAGATACAGCCACGGGAAGTCGTGCAATTGCGCAAGGCACTCGAAGCCACCGAGCCGCTGAAAGTGCTTTTGGCTGCCTCCGGCAATGTTTTCTTCGAGAAATTGGCCGAAGGGCTGAACCCCTGCAAGACCCTCGTCAACGACATCAAACGGCAAATGGTGGACGAGCCGCCATCGCTCATCACCAAGGGCGGCTGCATCGCAGATGGCTTCCACGTAGAGCTTGACGACCTCCGCAATACCGCCCGCAACAGCCAAGCCCTGCTCGTCGGCATCCAACAAACGGAGGCCGAGCGCACGGGGATTGACAACCTCAAAATCCGCTTCCATTCCGTCGACGGCGACTACCTCGAAGAGACGAACAAGCACAAGGACAAGGGCCTCGTGCCGCCGGAATGGGTGCGCAAACAGACCCTCACCGGGGCCGAGCGCTACATCACCGACGAACTTAAAAAACTGGAAACCAAGATATTAGGGGCCGAGGAACGGATGCAAGAACTCGAATCGCAAATCTTCGAGGCGCTGGTCTTGAGTATCAACGAGTACATACAGCCCGTGCAGCACAATGCCAGCATCGTCGCCCGGCTGGACTGTTTGCTCAGCTTCGCAAAAGTGGCCGAAAAGCACAGCTATACCCGCCCCACGCTCGACAACAGCCAAGTGATTGACATACGGAATGGCCGCCACCCGGTCATCGAGCAGCACCTGCCGCTGGGCGAGAGCTTTGTGCCCAACGACGTTTTCCTCGACAACGAGGAGCAGCAAATCATCGTCATCACGGGCCCGAACATGAGCGGTAAGTCTGCCCTGCTGCGGCAAACGGCGCTCATCAGCCTGATGGCGCAGATGGGCAGCTTCGTGCCCGCCCAGAGCGCCCGCCTCGGCCTGATTGACAAGGTCTTCACCCGGGTGGGCGCCAGCGACAACCTCTCCGGCGGCGAGTCCACGTTCATGGTGGAAATGACGGAGACGGCCAGCATCATGAACAATATCAGCGAGCGCAGCCTCATCATCCTCGACGAAATCGGGCGGGGAACCAGCACCTACGACGGCATCAGCATCGCCTGGAGCATCGCCGAGTACCTGCACTCGCACAACGACCTGCGCCCCAAGACGCTCTTCGCCACCCACTACCACGAGCTGAACGAACTGGCCAACAAGTTCCCCCGCATCAAGAACTTCAACGTGGCGGTGAAGGAGGTGGGCCAAAAAGTGATTTTCCTTCGGAAACTACTGCCCGGCGGCAGCCAGCACAGCTTCGGTCTCCATGTGGCGAAAATGGCCGGGATGCCCCGCAGCATCGTGGAGCGGGCGAACGATATTCTGGTGCAGTTGGAGCAGCAGCATATCGAAGCACCCGTCGGGGATGCCAAGGCTGGCCAGCCAAAGGCCAAAAAAGCCGCCACCAACGATATTTCAGCGCCGACCTACCAGTTGAGCATATTTGAGACGTTTGACCCGAAGGTTGGGAGGATAAAGGAGATTTTGATTGAAATGGATGTGAATACGATGACGCCTGTGGAGTGTTTGATGCGGTTGAATGAGTTGAAAAGGTTGGCGGAGGAGTGAAAATGCAGGCTTGGTCACCTCAAAAATATTGCCGACCAAGTACAAAACATCACCTTTGGTTTTTAACTTTGTTGAAAATCAACTTAGTGAAACTGAAGTATTCATTGAAACAATATGGCAAAGGATTTATTTCACGAGAATTGCAAGAAGGCGCTTGAAGCCGATGGCTGGATTATTACGCACGACCCGCTCCGGCTTAAATCAGGCAAGGTTCGGGTAGAAGTTGACCTTGGGGCAGAAAAACTGATAGCTGCGGAAAAGGATAACGAAAAGATTGCCATTGAAATCAAAAGTTTCATCAGCCCTTCACCCGTCAACGATTTTGAGGATGCCTATGGCCAATTCATGCTGTATCGCCACATCCTGCGAAAAAACGAGCCTGAAAGAAAACTTTTCTTGGCAGTGCCTGTACTTATTTACGATTCTTTCTTTCAGCGGCCGCTCATTTTGGAAATTGTGGAAGAAGAATCCATCAACTTATTGGTTTTCAACCCGTTCGATAATAAAATCGTCCTATGGAAAAAATAGTAAAGTACCGTCAAATCATCCGTCAAACCCTAACGGAATATGCAGCCCCGCCTACTACCGACCCGGAAGCACCACAAGAACAGCTTTTGTTCGATGAGGAACATGACCATTACCAAATCATGGCAGTAGGTTGGGAGGGCGACCAGCGGGTTTATTTTACCATCCTCCACCTTGACATACTGAACGGCAAAATCCGAATACAAGAAAACAACTCAGACTTTGACATAGCCGAAAAATTGGAGTCCTTGGGTATTCCCAAAACCGATATTGTACTGGCATTACACGCCCCTTCCATGCGGAAATTTTCAGATTATGCATTGATGTGAGTTGGCTGTTTAGCGGCGACTTCTAATGCATTTCCTTGTATCGGGCAACGCCAACGGCCATGAAAGCCGCCACCAACGATATTTCAGCGCCGACCTACCAGTTGAGCATTTTCGAGACCTTTGACCCGAAAGTGGGTAAGATAAAGGAGATTTTGATAGAAATGGACGTGAATACAATGACGCCCGTGGAGTGTTTGATGCGGTTGAATGAGTTGAAGCGGTTGCCGGAGGAGTAGGCCTTAGTTTGAACACTTCGCCGTTTAACCTCAAAGATATCTACTGCTCAGAATATTCTGCCAAGTGAAGCTATAGCAATTAGTGCTGCAATCATTGTAAACAAGAATGTGAAAAGCGACGCAATTAGAACTATTTTAGCTATTATTTTAGACTTTCTATTTTCATTGCCAAATACCACTACAAATGCTAGAACGATACCCGCTATGAACAAAATAGATGATATCACTGATATGAAAATAATATTGTTTATCCCACCAATAACTCCCAAAAGGATAGCTCCTAAAAAGAGTAACAGGCTTAGGACAGATAGTTTGCTTGGTTTTTTATCTGTGTCAAAATGCTTTTTGTATGAACGTCTATGTGATTTTGCCCTGTATTTAACCTTTGAATCTTTAATCCAGCTGATGTTTATTTCATGTTTAATGCTATTTGTTGCAATTTGGGGAGCAGGGTTTATTAAGTCATTTCCCATGTGTTTAATAACTGCTTGAGCAGGCATGGCCCAAAATAGCAAAAGAAGAAACAATAATCTAAATAGAAATGTGGTAGTATAGGTATTTTTCATTGATAGTGGTTATACTGCAAGCCACAATGGATGATTATTCTCGTTATTTAAAGTTCCAGCCGCATATTGAAGGCAACTCAAAATCCCCTCCCTCGTCAAATGCGGGTAAGACACCAGCAACTCCTCTAAGCTCTGTCCATAGCCCAACCTTTCTACGATAAGCTCAACGGTTATGCGGGTTCCTTTGATGACTGGCTTCCCTAGCATGATGGCCGGGTCGCTGTGGATGTATTCTTGCCATTTTTCCATGTTGGTTGGTATCGAATTTGACAAAAAACTACTCAAAGCGTTTGGAAGTTCAAAGCAAAGTGAATGGAAATGGACGTGAACTCGACGACGCCGATGGCATGTTTGATGCGGTTGAATGCGTAAAAGCGGTTGGCCTCGGCGTAACACGGACTGTTAGTCCGTGCTTTCGCAAGAACGGATTGGCTGTAATTTGGGAAGCGGAAAAGCACGGTCTGGCAGACCGTGTTACGTTCGTGAATCGATGACGCCTGTGGAGTGTTTAATGTGGTTGAATGAGTTGATTTCTGAAGAAGCGTTTAGCAGCATATCAGTTGCTATCACTATCAAATCAAGATAAGTGCGACTAGCCCAACCACCAGTAGTGTAATAAGCACCATAATGCCTGTAACCCAAAGAACTGCCTTGGCATAGGCTTTTGATTTACGGTTTTCATCCCCAAACAATACAATAAATGCCAGTACAATGCTCGCCAAGAACGCCAAAGAAACAATACCGCCAATCACTGCCGAGGCCATTGCCACGGCATTGGCGAGCATGCTCAAACCTAAGCTGCCAAGAAAAAGGTAAAGGGACGCTTTTGCAAGGGTACTGGCTTTTTCACCTTCCAAGAATGCTCCGAACTGCGTGAATTTCGCCCTGAAAAAATCCTTGACTCGCTTTCCAAACTTGGAAGCTCGATGCTTGAATCCATTTCCTTTTTTCGTTTTTATGGTGGTGGCACACTGGTAGCTGCTTTGGTTTGCGTTAGAAATTGCAGCAAAAGCAGGAGAAATCGTTTGTCCGCACAGTAAGCACAAGACAATAAAAAGGGCGTAGTGGGTAATTTTTGATTTCATGTTGAAGAAATGTTTTTGAAGCTGTGGGCGAATTTATGGTTTATGGCTTTTTGAGAAAGCAAGTAGTTGACAAATTGCTTGTTTCCCCGTTGGCGGATGTGTTCTTTATTCTCCAATTCAAGCAGCCACTAAAAATTATGGAAAAAACCACTGTTCCAGCAAGCGTTCAGCGCAGCGGCTCTTGCGGTGTCGTAGCAGATGGCCGCAAGA
>JALOMF010000335.1 GCA_025455635.1 Saprospiraceae bacterium
TGCCGGACAAATTGCTGTTGTTCCAAAAAACCTTTCCCGGCCAGCCCTACGACGACCTGCTGCTGCGGGCCACCATGAGCGACCTGCGGGAGCTGCTCGACGAGTTTTTCATTTGGCAAAAGCTGCGGAGCGACGAAGTGCGCTCCCGATTGGCGCTGGCCGCCACGTACCGGGAGCGCAACCTCGCCAAGTTCTTCCAACAGGCCATGAAAAAAGTGGAGCAGCGGCTGGACACCGAGCCGCTCCGCAATGCCGACCACTTGGCGCAAGTGCTTGATTTTCAGCTAGAAACGGCACAGTTCCAGACCCGGACGGTGCGCACGGAGGCACTGCCGTTTCAAGCCATTTCCTGTTCCCTTGACACGCTGTACCTCGCCCAAAAGCTGCGCCACGCCTGCACGCAGCTCTCGCACCAAGCCGTGTTCAAGGCAGAATACGACTTTGGGCTGCTGCCAAAGGTGCTGGAAGCCGTGGAGAGCGGCGGTTTTTTGGCCGTGCCTGCAGTAGCGCTATACTACCACTGCTACCACTTCCTCACCGACCAGCAGAGCTTGGCCCATTTTCAGAAATTCAGGGAAGTACTAAGGCAAAACGGCGCCCTCTTTCCCGACAGCGAGCTGAAAAACCTATACTTGCAGGCCCTCAATTTTTGCATACGCAAACTCAACGAGGGCAACGTGCCGTTCATCCGGGAAGGCTGGGAACTGTACCGGGAGGGCCTCGACCGGGGCTTCCTGCTCGACCACGGGCGGCTTTCGGGCTTCACCTTCAACAATGTGGTGGCCTTTGGCATCAAGCTCGAAGCCTTCGGGGAAGTGGCCGATTTTATCCAAAAATACCAGCAGCACCTGGAGGCGGGGCAGCGGGAGAGCTATGTCCACTTCAACCTGGCCCGGCTAGAGTACACCCGGCACAACCATGCTGCGGCCATGCGCCTGCTACAGTCAGCCGACTTCAAAGACCTCGTGAACAACCTCATTGCAAAGACCTTGCTGCTGAAAATCTACTACGAACTGGGCGAGTTCGACCTGCTGGACTCGCATTTGGACAGCTTCCGCAGCTTCATCAGGCGGCGTGACGTGAGCGATTACCACCGCCAGAATTACATGAACATCATCGGTTTTATCAGAAAAATACTGGCACTGGCACCTTCGGATACAATAGGCAGGGTACAACTGAAGGAAGAAATAGCAAAAGCTGAGGTACTGACCGAGCGGGAGTGGCTCTCCAAATGCTTGGCTTAGTATATTTTACAAAAACAAAGTCATTTTTCATCGTGTTTAAAATACACTGTCCTATTTTTGAGGCGTAACATTTCTTATCGTAAAAATAAAGTTTCGTGATACCAAACCATCCTCTGCGCTATTTCCTACCAATCCTCGCATTTTTAATCATGGCATCCTGCAAGGTGGAGAAAAAAACCGATGCCGCACCAGCTGCTGGCGGCCCTAAAAAAGACATGCCCGTGCAGGTGAACGGCTTCGTCGCTGTGGCAAAAAACATGAAGGAAAACATCGAAGTGCCCGGTAGCTTGATGCCGCTGGAGGAGACGGAAATCAGGCCGGAGATTTCGGGAAGGCTCGTGTCGCTTTACATCCAAGAAGGCACTGCCGTGCAAAAAGGGGCGCTGCTCGCCAAGCTCTTCGACCAAGACCTGCAAGCCCAGCTCAAAAAACTGCAGGTACAGCTCGAAATCGCTCAAAAAACCCTGGAGCGCCAACGGGAACTGCTAAAAATCCAAGGCATCAGCCAACAAGAGGTGGACCTCAGCGAATTGCAGGTGAACAATATCAAGGCCGATATGGAACTGGTGCGGGTGAGCATATCGAAGACCGAAATCAGGGCGCCCTATGCGGGTCGGCTTGGCTTGCGCAACGTGAGCCTCGGCGCTTATGTCACCCCGACACTGGTGATGACGACGATTCGCCAGTTGAACCAATTGAAGCTGGATTTCACGGTGCCGGAGAAGTACGGCAACCTGTTTCCGAAGGGCAAAAAAGTGGAGTTCACGGTGGATGGTGCCCGGCGCAACTTCACTGCTACGGTAATAGCGACCGAAGCAGCCGTTGCAGCCGAGACCCGCTCCTTGAAAGTGCGTGCTTCCGTTCTTGGCTCCGATGGCGCACTTTTGCCGGGAGCATTTGCCAAAGTGGTACTCAACACGGGTGGGAAAGACCAATCGCTCGTCGTACCTACGCAGGCGGTAATCCCTCAAGCGAGGGGAAAGAAAGTGATTGTTTACAGAGGCGGCACGCCCGAATTTGTTGACGTAGAAACAGGTGTACGGGATGAAACCTTCGTGCAGATAATTGATGGATTGAGTGCCGGAGATACCGTTGTAACGACCGGGCTGCTTTCCATTCGCCCCAATAGCAAACTGGTTTTGAAAAAAATGGAGTAAAAAAAGCCCGATGATAAACATCGGGCTTGAAGGATAAAGTGGGGTTAAACGTTTGAAATTGAATTCACTTGGTAATAATGCTTTTCGTAAAAAACACTGGGTGTGCGATGATTTATTGGAGTGAATTGAACATAGAAAAGTGGTTATAATTTTTTTGAGGGCAGCATCTTTGTCCATTTCGAGGGCAATATGTGGGCACAACTTTCCCCCCTTCCGATTTTTTTGCTGAATGGACGATTTGAATGAGCGAATGAAAGTAATGAAAAAACAACATTAATAAAACGAGGTCTTACCCTTACGGTTAAGCCTTAAATCCCACCTATTTTTTTTACAAATCAAGGCACATGATTTAGCTCAACAATACCAATATTCCTTACCTTCGTTACAAACATATTTCCCGAACAAAACTGCCCCTATGAGAAAACGATGGACACTCCTACCAGCCGATGAGGCCATTGCCAGCCACTTACAGCAGGTGCTCAAAATCAACCCGATATTTTGCAGGCTGCTTGCACAGCGAGGCGTCACGACTTTTGACGAGGCCAAGGCATTCTTCCGGCCCGATTGGTCGCAGCTGCACGACCCATTTTTGATGAAAGACATGGGCGATGCCGTGGACAGGCTCACCCAGGCCATTACCCAACAAGAAAAAATCCTGCTCTACGGCGATTATGACGTGGACGGCACCACCTCTGTCGCCCTGATGTTTGAGTTCCTTTCAAGGCACAAAGCGAGGCTCGACTACTACATCCCCGACCGCTACAAGGAAGGCTACGGCGTCAGCATGGCCGGCATGGACTATGCCATTGCCAACGGCATAAAGCTCATCATCGCCATGGACTGCGGCGTGAATGCCCGTGCGCAGGTGGCCAAGGCCAAGGAGCACGGCATCGGCTTCATCATCTGCGACCACCACCTGCCCGACGGCGCACTGCCCAGCGCAGATGCCGTGCTCGACCCCATGCGGCCCGACTGCCCCTACCCTTTCAAGGGCCTCAGCGGCTGCGGCGTGGCCTTCAAGCTGGCACAGGCTTTTTTGAGGAAAAATGGCCTGCCGGATGATGACTTACACCCATTGCTCGACCTACTGGCTCTCAGCATCGCCGCCGACATCGTGCCGATGACCGGCGAAAACAGGACGCTCGCCCATTTCGGCCTACAGCTCATCAACCGCACGGAACGGCCCGGCCTTATGGCATTGATTGAAATCAGCGGGAAGCAGCGCCCGTTCAGCATCAGCGACTTGGTGTTCGGGCTGGCCCCGCTCATCAATGCGGCGGGCCGCCTCGCCGATGCCGACCAAGCGGTGAAGCTGCTCCTCTCCGCCAACAAAACCGTGGCGATGGACAACGCCCGTGTGCTGCTGCACCGCAACCAGCTTCGCAAGGCCCACGACCAGCAGATTCAGGACGAGGCCATCCGGCTTTTTGAGAAAACGCCCGACCATGAAGCATTGCGAAGCGTGGTGCTGTTCGAGCCGACGTGGCACAAGGGCATCATCGGCATTGCGGCAGCGAGGATGGTCGAGCGTTTCCATCGCCCAGCCATCCTGCTCACCGAATCGAACGGGATGGCGGTCGGGTCGGCCCGCACCGTGCCGGGCTTTAATATTTACAAGGCCATCAAAACCTGCGAGGACCTGCTCACCAATTTCGGCGGGCACGACCACGCTGCTGGCCTGACCATGCCGCTTGATGCCGTTCCTACTTTTCAAAAACGGTTTGAAGCCACCGTGAAATCAAGCATTACCGAAGGGCAAACCGTGCCCGAAGTGGAGGTCAATGCGACGCTCGACCTCAAGGACATCAACCCCGGTTTTTGGCGCATCCTGCGGCAGTTTGCCCCGTTCGGCCCCGGCAACCACAGCCCTACTTTTGTTTCAAAAAACGTGGTGGACTCCGGCCACTCCAAGCTGCTGAAAGGCAGCCATATCCGGCTTTCCGTCCGGCAGCCTGGCTCGCAGCCAGTCACGGGCATGGCCTTTGGCATGGGCGAGCATTTCGAGCGGATTGCGTCGAAGAAGCCATTTCATGTCGCCTACAAAATCGAAGAGGATAGCTGGCAGGGCAAGTCCTACCTCCGCATGATGGTGAGGGATTTTTGGTACTGAAAGCAACCAGTTTCGTGAAATGATGTTTGTCAATCGAAACTGATTCCCTGGTGCATAACTTGCCGACATTCAGCTATTTATCAAAAAACATGAGCAGCAACAAAATCTACGACATATTGGCGACCGTCAGCGACCCGGAAATCCCGGTGCTGACCATCCTTGACCTGGGCATCGTGCGGGAGGTGCGCCTGACCGATGGCACTGACGATGTGGAAGTGGTCATCACGCCTACTTATTCTGGTTGCCCTGCGATGGATTACATTGAGGTGAACATCCGGGCTGCGTTGCAGGAGCATGGGCTTGGCCAGGTCAAAATCACGACCGTGCTCAGCCCTGCTTGGACGACTGATTGGCTCACCGAATCTGGCAAGGCAAAACTGAAGGAATACGGCATCGCCCCACCTGTGGGCAGCGCCGACAAACTATCCTTGTTGGGTGAAAAAACGGAGGTGGAATGCCCCCGTTGCGGAGCGAAAAACACGAAACTGGTCAGCCAGTTCGGCTCCACGGCCTGCAAAGCGCTCTACCATTGCCGGGAGTGCTTGGAGCCGTTTGATTATTTTAAATGCCATTAGACGGCGGACGGTGGACGGTGGACGGTGGACGGTGGACGGTGGACGGCGGACGGTGGACGGCGGACGGTGGAC
>JALOMF010000336.1 GCA_025455635.1 Saprospiraceae bacterium
AACAGGGCTTTTTAACCCCACGCTGGTCTTCCTCAAAAAAAATATTCCGACGCAACCCACTGGGAGTTTTGTCAAAAAACAAAGAACAGCTTCCTGACCTACACACCTGCTTGAATATCAAGCCATTGCGAGGATATTCCAACTTCAACTCCTGCCTGAAAATTTTTCTTATTGGTAAGTATCCCTCTGTGTATTAGGCTCAATGAACAACAGTTGCGAATAATGTTTCCTAGTTATTTTACAAAAAAAAATTTGAACTGCATTGTTAAATTAAAGTGTCCTCCTATCTTTGACCCCATTACCTTTAACCAGTTACCACTATTTGATGAGCACAAAAAATCCCCCTTGCCTGAACGGCGAAAAAGTCGAGTTGGCTACAAAGCTGCTTCGTGCATTCAACCACAAGCACCGCTTTGAGATACTTACCAGTTTGCTCGAAAAAGGCGGAATGGTACCTTCCAAATTGGCAGCCGACCTCCGCTTGAGCGAGTCCTACATCATGGAACACCTTTCGGTGCTCCAAAAAACTGGCATGGTCACCAGTATTGACCTGACAGATGGCGTGAAATTCGTGGCCAACAAACGGGCCATTCGCAAGGTAGAAGATGCCTTGCGCAGCTTTTCGCACAACTAACCCTGAGTGGGTTTCCTTTCATTCCCAACTTCTATTTAGGTAAAAACTGGCACCATTCACCACCTTCCGGGCAACGCTCAGTTGCCAGTAAGCTGCTGTGCCATTAATTTCGGCTGAACTGCTCAACCGAGCTGACCACTGGCGCATGGGAGCCAATGTGGATGGCATTGCTATTGCCTTTCCGCACGGTCACTTGCTTGGTCACGCAGTTGATTTGGCGCTGGTAGTCCCGGCAAACAGGGCAGGTGAAGATGATCCAATCGCCTTCCTTGTGGCCGATACAATGGTGTTCGACCTCTTTTTTGAGGTCAGCGGTCTGGCGTCTCATGGCTTAGTCAGTTTCAATTTTATTGGCCAAAACCTGAGACCGAGGGTAAGTACAGGCAAAGCTCCAAGAGGGTATCCAACCCATATTGCAAATAGTTTGCCAGTGAAAACCAAAATTGGATTTTCAGCAAAAATTAGGTGACAACCAGCACCTTAACCAGTAGCATCAGCAGTTGAGCGCTCCGCAAACACTGAGGGTCTGCCCAGAAAGGTACGACGAACCATCGGAGCCGAGGAACACGCATACATTGGCCACTTCCTCGCCCCTGCCGAAGCGTTTCATGGGGATATTGGCGAAATAGGCCTCCTTGGTCTTCTCGTCCAGCGCCTCGGTCATCTCCGTTTCGATGAAGCCGGGAGCGATGGCGTTGCAGCGGATATTGCGGGAGCCGACCTCCTTGGCGATGGACTTTGTGAAACCGAATATGCCTGCCTTGGAGGCGGCGTAATTGGCTTGGCCCGCATTGCCCGTCACGCCCACGATGCTGCTCATATTGATGATGGAGCCGGATTTGGCCTTGAGCATGGGCTTGAGCGCATGTTTGGTCAGGTTGAACACGGATTTCAGGTTGGTGTTGATGACCTCGTCCCATTGCTCCTCGGTCATGCGGAGCATCAGGTTGTCACGGGTGATGCCAGCGTTGTTCACGAGGATGTCAATTTTGCCAAAATCCCGCAGCACGTCGCTCACCAATGCTTCCGCTTGCGCAAAATCGGCGGCATTGGAAGGGTACGCCTTCACGGGAACGCCGTGGGCCGTGGCCAGCTCTGCCGCCAGCGCATTGGCTTTCTCCGCCGACGAAAGGTAGGTGAACGCCACGCTGGCCCCTTCCTCCACGAACCTGCGCACGATGGCTGCGCCAATGCCCCTTGAGCCTCCTGTGATGAGGGCCGTCTTTCCTGCTAGTGTCTTCATTGTAGGTATGTTTTTGATTTTTATCCTGAAAAATTTCGGGCGTGAAGGTAGTTTTAAAAGGAAAAAGGCCAAAGGCCAAAGTGAAAACTGGCGGCATGTTCCTGCCATTTCGCTGTAACTTTGCCCTCATGAAACAAATCTCCGCAATTTTTATCCTGCTTTTCGGCTGCCTTTCAGCATTTGCGCAAGACATCCAAACCCTGCGCAGTTCCCTGATGCAGTACCAGTTCAACGCCCTGCCGCTCAACCCCGCCTACGCTGGCCGGATGGACGCCACGACCTTTGATGCTTTTTACTACGGCAATTTCTCGTCGGGCCAGCAGTTGAGCCGCTCCGCAATGGTGAGCCTGCACGGGCGGGGGGGCGCAGAACGACAGCTCGGCTGGGGCGGCGTCATGCAGTTTTACAGCCAAAACGCCTTCAACGAGTTGAACATTCACCCCACTTTTTCAAGGATACTGCCAATGGGCAACGGCAACCTCTCGATGGGCGCTACGCTCGGCATCAGTTATTTTGACGTAAACGAGGCCATTCAAGCCACCCTCAACAACAGCTTCATGGCCGTGGACGGGGGCTTGGGCGTGTTTTGGCACAACCAGCGCAGTTTCATCGGGCTTTCGGCGCCCAGCGTTTTTGAAATGCCCATCCAAAAACAAGACCCCGGCAATGGCGGCATCCTCCGCTCCCGCTCCTACAACCTGCACACGGGCAGCCTCTTCCGCCTCAACGACGAACTTTACCTGAAACCTGCACTCCTGCTGCGCCGTGCATTGGTTTACCAACTTCCAGAAGATGATGCCGTGACCGATTACAACCTATGGTCGGCAGATGTCCATGCCAGCGTTTTCATTGAAGGGAACTACCTGATAGGCTTGATGGCGGGGTACTCGAAGCCAGCGGATGGCTTTTTTGAGCAGACCAGGCTGGGCGTTTCGGCCACGTTGTTGTTCAATAATTTCAGGCTGGGCTATGCCGTGCAGTACAACAACCAGCGGAACATTGCCGTATCGCTGCCCGCTACGCATACCCTGAGCGTGGGCTATGATTTCACGGAAGACCCCGAAGCGGGAAGACGGGTGTTTTGACGGCTGACGGCTGACGGTGGACGGTGGACGGTGGACGGCTCACGGTGGACGGCTGACGGTGGACGGGTCACGGTGGACGGTGGACGGCTCACGGTGGACGGCTCGGCCCTAATGATTAATGGTCATATCGCTTACCACATGCGGCCATTGGTGGCACGGATGACTTCTGCCATCTTCAAATATTGGCCATTGGTAAATCCACAACTGCAAGGATAGTAAGACATGATATTGCCAACATCAGGGCGGTAGTACTCGCCATTGGCATCGGTGGCGGTGTTGATGTAGCGGCATTCGTTGTTCACATAAGCTGCGGTAGGCTGGTCGGGATTGTAGTTGTCGGCGGGGGTATCGCAAATCAAGTCGCCAGCGGTGTCGCAGTTGTCGCCGTTGGCCAGCTCAATGCCATTGCCCTCAAAAGTGTGCAGCAGTCCAAAATAATGCCCCATCTCATGGGTAAAAGTGCCGGGTGTGTTGCAGCCGCCCTTCTTGATGACGATGCCGCCGCTGGTATAGTTTCCGATGCCGCCAAGTTCCGCAAAGCCACAGGCCGCCTGGTCAAGCCCAGCAATTTCATTTACGAAAAACATATTGATGCGGAACGCCTGCTGCTGCTCGATGTCCAATTGGATATAATCGTCGCCGTCGAGGGTGTCAAGTTGGTAATTCGGCACTGCACGGAACTCGCAGACCTCGAAGCTGACGCAAATCGGCTCGAAGAAGGCATTCATAGCCGCCACATTGGCCTGGATGTCTTGCTCAGTGACGTTCCAAGCCCCGTTGATGTCCTCCACCACATTGGCCACGATGGTGAACTTCTGGTTGAGGCAGGGCAGGGGCTGTTGGTAAGTTATCAGCTCGGTCTGGCCGAAAACAGCTAGGGAAGTCAAGAAAAACAAGGATGCGAGAGAAAGCTTCATGCTGGAATCAGTTTAAATGGTTTGGCGCTGGGCGCTTGAATGACGATGTAACGTAGCCGCATGTTTTTTGGCCAATTTTTTCACCAAATATTTGCCAATAACGTCAGCTATTTTGCATTCCGTAGGCGAAAATATAAACATTTTTAAAATTTAACTTTCTTTGCAAACCTAAGTTGGTTGTTAAAATTAGTTTTTGAAGGTTTGTCCAGTCTTTTCGCAACTGGTTACGCCCTCCACCCGTTCAATACTTCCAAATTTCACCGATTGATTACCATGACAAAAAAGCTCTTCTACGCATTGGCCCTCACGCTCGCTGCCACCGCAGCCTTCTCCCAAACCGCTGACCAGACCGTGGGCTGCACGCCTTTGGTGGTCATGTTTTCGCCACCGGCTGGCGCCAACAGCTACTACTGGGAGTTCGGCGTGGGCGCAGCCAGTTCCACCGAGGCCAACCCGGCGTACCCCTACATCAATCCCGGCACCTACACGGCCAGCTTCCGGGAGACGCCCGGCGGCCCCGTGCTCGGCACCATCACCATCACCGCCTACCCCAAGCCCGACCTCGACATCGCCGCCGACCCCGATGCTGGGTGCAGGCCGTTGGCCGTGGATTTCACCAACAACAGCGCCGTGAACGCCAATATCCCCGTCACGGGCTGGGAGTGGGTCTTTGGCGACGGCACCTCCTCCACTTTGGAAGACCCCTCGCACACCTACACCAACCAAGGCAATTTCACCGTGTCGCTGGAACTGACCACGGCCTACGAGTCGTGCAACAAAACGGAGATTTTCCCAGATTTTATTGAGGTTTCCAATCCACCGAACGTCAATTTCACCACCACCCCAAGCCCGCCCTCGTCCTGCACGGCGCCGCTCACGGTTACCTTCAACAACACCTCAGCCGCTGGCCTGACCTACACTTGGGACTTCGGCAACGGCACCACTTCCACCGAGGAAGACCCGCCCGCCGTCACCTACGATGCCGTCGGCGTTTACGCCGTCACGCTCACGGGCACCAACGCCCTCGGCTGCTCCGCCACCCGCACCGTGCAGGTGACCGTCGGGCCGCCGTTGAGCCAGTTCGAGCTACCCGACACCATCTGCATCGGCGACACGGTCATGCTCGACAACACCTCCTCGGCAGGCGTTTACCAATGGAATTTTGGCGCTGGCGCAACGCCGATGACCTCGTCGCAGTTCGAGCCTACGGTGATTTTCAACCAAGGCGGTACTTTCACGGTGAGCTTGCGGGTGCTGTTCGGTGCTTGCGAAGCGAC
>JALOMF010000337.1 GCA_025455635.1 Saprospiraceae bacterium
ATGGAGAAATTTCGTGTCAGCTCGGTGGACATGGTGCGGAGAAGGGATCGGCGGCGCGCGCGAGGGAAAGCAGGAATGTGCCGGGAAGGCACTAAAAATCAAGAGCGGGGTGGGGGAGTTGGCCGGTGGAGCTTTGCAGGGCAAAAAAGATTAGCAAAATTGACTCACACAAAGTTGGAAGTAGGGCGAATTGCAGTTATTGAGACTTCCCCGTTGTTTCAAGTCTGAAAACACCAGAATTCAAAAACAATAGTTCTGGCGTTTGCAACTTGCCAGGCTCGGCACTTGCAAACAAGCTGTCGTTTTTTGACTTACAATGCTGATTTTGACAGGAAGAGATGCCTGCAAAACTGGACGTGTGGAGCCTTGCAAGTTGCAAACTTGCAAGAACAAAAGTACCACCAATAGCCACGCCCTCCTTTCCCAAATCCCCCTTACCTTTGCCCTCCCAATTTCGTCATTGGTCATTGGGTCATTGGTCATTTACATGGCGCCCAATGACCAATGTCCCAATGACCAATGACATTTTATGAATTACCTAACACTCGAAAACATCACCAAGTCCTACGGCGAAAAGACACTGTTCCGCAACGTCAGCCTACAGGTGAACAAGGGGCAGAAGGTGGCGCTCATCGCCAAGAACGGCAGCGGGAAGACCACCCTCATGCGGGTCATCGCTGGCACGGAGGGGGGCGAGGGCGAGGCTGCCAAGGTGCAGTTCCGCAAGGAAATCCGCATCGGCTACCTGCCGCAGGAGCCGGAATTTGCCGCTGGCCACAACGTGCTGGAGGCTGTGCTCGACAGCGATACACCGACCATCCTTGCCATCCGCCGCTACGAGCTGGCGCTGCTGCACCCGAACAACGAGCAGGAACTGCAAGCCGCCCTCAGCCGCATGGACGACCTCAAGGCCTGGGACTATGAATCGAGGGTGAAGGAAATCCTGTTCAAGCTCAATATCACGAACCTGGAGCAGCCCGTCACCACGCTGTCGGGTGGGCAGAAGAAGCGCATCGCACTGGCCAAGCTGCTTATCGAGGAGCCGGAGTTCCTGATTCTGGATGAGCCGACCAACCACCTCGACCTCGACATGATTGAGTGGCTGGAAACCTACCTCAAGGCGCCGAACCTGACGCTGTTCATGGTGACGCACGACCGCTATTTCATGGAGCGCATCTGCGACAATATCTTCGAGCTGGACCGGGGCGAACTGTTCAAATACACGGGCGGCTACAAGGATTTCCTCGAAAAACGGGCGCTGCGCCTAGAGAACGAGGCCATCGAATTGGACAAGACCCAGAAGGTTTACAAAAAAGAACTGGAATGGATGCGCCGGATGCCGCAGGCCCGCAGCACCAAGGCCAATGCCCGCATTGACCGCTTTTACGACATCGAGGACAAGGCCAGCAAGCGCCTCGACGCCGATGCCATCCAGATTGACGTGAAGGGGCAGCGACTCGGCGGCAAAATCCTGGAACTGCACTATGTGAGCAAGGCGTATGGCCCGCTCAAGCTCATCGAGGATTTCCATTATAAGTTCAAAAAAGGCGAAAAAGTGGGCATCGTGGGCAAGAACGGCGTGGGCAAAACCACCTTCCTGCACATGCTCACCGGCGAGGAGCGGCCCGATACGGGGCGGGTTGTTTCCGGGGAGACGGTCGTGTTCGGTTACTATACACAGGAGGGAATAAACTTGGGCAAGGAGGACAAACGGATGATTGATTTCATCAAGGACATTGCCGAGTACATCCCGCTGGACAAGGGGCAGAAGCTCACGGCGGCCTCGCTGCTGGAGCGGTTCCTGTTCACGAGGGAGCAGCAGCAGGTGTATGTCTCGCAGTTGAGCGGGGGCGAGCGCAGGCGCTTGTACTTGCTTTCGATTCTGATGCGAAACCCGAACTTCCTCATCCTCGATGAGCCGACGAACGACCTCGACGTGATGACGCTGAACGTGCTGGAGGATTTCTTGCAGGAGTTTCCCGGCTGCGTGGTCATCGTTTCGCACGATAGGTTCCTGCTGGACAAACTCTGCGACCACCTTTTCGTGTTCGAGGGCAATGGCCAAGTCAAGGACTACAATGGCCGCTACATGGACTATCGGGCCGAGCAGTTGGAACTTGCGCAGGAATTGCGGCAGCAACAAAGCAATGCGCCAGCCAGCAAGACCGAGGCTGCACCGCAGGTGCGCACCGCCACTGGCCTGACGAACAAGGAGAAGAACGAGCTGAAGAAACTGGAGCGGGAAATCGGGGAATTGGAACTGCGCAAGGCGCAATTGCACGAGCAATTCACGCAGTCGAACCTGAGCATGGCCGATATTGACAAGATGACGAAGGAACTGCAACAGGTGGAGGCGAGCTTGGAGGAGAAGGAGATGCGGTGGTTGGAGTTGTCGGAGTAGTCCACAGTCCTTCAGTCCGCAGTCTTCAGTCAGGGGCTGCGGAGCTTGGCTTTCCTCGTTTTCATTTTTGTGAAATAATTGTGATTAAGAAATCATGTTTTCTACAAATTCAATCATGAGAATATTAGTCTTGATATCGCTTTTGGCAGTAGCCTACGCCTGCACCCAACAAGGCACGGCACAGCCCGATGTGGCAGCCGCCCATTTGCCGGAGGCAACAAATGATACCGCCGCCGCCATGCCGCCGCCTGTGGCTGAGGCAGAAGCAGCTCCCGTGGCCGACCCGACGCCGGAGTTCAGCATCGAGTACATCATGGGCAAATTCGACCCGGCGCAGCACCCCGACTTCGTGGTCGTGGACAAAAAATATGCGGACAAGGAGGGCTATTTCCTTCGGAAAGACACTTACGAGCACTTCGTGCAAATGGCCGACGCCGCCAAGGCCGACGGCATCACGCTGACCATCGTCTCCGCCACCCGCAATTTCGAGCGGCAGCGGGCCATCTGGGAGGGCAAATGGACGGGCAGCCGCCTCATCGAGAACGGGGCCAACGCCGCCAAAAAATACCCCAATCCCAAGACCCGTGCGCTGAAAATCCTCGAATACAGCTCCATGCCCGGCAGCAGCCGCCACCACTGGGGCACCGATGTGGACATCAACGACCTCGACAACTACACCTTCGAGCAGGGGCCGGGCAAAAAGGTCTATGCCTGGATGGTGAAACACGCCCACGAATACGGTTTTTGCCAGCCCTACTCCGTGAAAGGCGAGTCGAGGAGCAGCGGCTACAACGAGGAAAAATGGCACTGGTCGTACATCCCCGTCGCCAAAAAGCTGACCGACCTGGCCGCCCGCAGCATGACGGACGACATGATTGGCGGCTTCAAAGGGGCGGAGACGGCAGTGGAAATCGGCGTGGTGGAGAAGTATGTGCTGGGGATAAATCAGGCGTGTTTGTAACCATTTTTTTGCAAGTCGGAAATCAGCGCTTCAAGCCCCTTGACATGGTAGCACATACTTTTTATTTCAGGCTGCTGGAGGTGGAAGTAAGGCAGTTGGGTGGGTGTAGAACGCCAAGGGCTTAGGCTTTCCAATAAATAAATCGTTTCGTTTTCTGATTTAAACTGCACCACTATCATTAAGTTGGAATTGTTTTGAGCAACGGGAAGCTTTTTTCTTTGCCTTTCATATTCATCTTCTTCTTGCGTAATTACATCTGAAAACGCTTCGTAAATCCATCCAAAACCCATTATTTTTAAGCCAGTGTGTGATTTCACCTGCATGTTATTGTTCAATTCCTTTATTTCGAAGCCAGTATTCTCATGGAATATTGACAATTCCGAGTTACTCCAAATGCCTTTTAAATAGGCTAAGGCAAATAAAAAAACAGCCCCTATCGCAAAAATTAAAAACCCAACAATACCTGGAAAAACATACGGAATAAATAGCTTGTAAATCAAAATTGGAATAATTATGACACTCATAATCACCAATACTTCTTTTCTGCTGATAAACCGTATGCGGGATTTGTATATCTCCATTTTTGAAAATTATGTTCGTATATGAATAATCACCTCCAAACCGCTTTTAACCCAATATATACTGCGACCAAACATAGCAAAACGCTGGCCAACACATAAACCACTGCCTTCGCCCATTGCCCGGCCAGCAGCAGCTGCACCGTCTCATTGCTGAAGGTGGAAAAGGTGCTGAACCCGCCGCAGAAGCCCGCCATCAGCAGCACGGGCAGTTGGCCGCCGAGCCTCCCCTTCATGTTCAAACTGACGAGCGCACCCAGCAGCAGGCAGGCCAGCACATTGGCTGCAAAAGTGGCCCACGGGAACTGCCAGCGGTAGCCCGCCGTGAGGTGCCCCAGCCCGAAGCGACAGATGCTGCCGAGGCCGCCACCGAGGAAAACGAAGAGGTAGGTTTGCATGGCATCAATTTTTTCAGCGGTAAATTTGCGAAAAGCCTTGATTTTTGCCGCATGGAAAACATCATCGCCCGCCTCCAGCACCTCATCAACGAGGTGCCGCAACGCATCGGAGCCTTCACGCCCGACGAAATGACCCACCGACCCGCCCCCGGCAAGTGGTCGAAGCGGGAAATCCTCGGCCACCTCTGCGACTCGGCGCTGCACAATTGGCAGCGGTTCTGCCTCGCACAGCACACCAACGGCGACTTGCGGCACACCCGCTATCAGCAGAATGTTTTGGTTGAACTCAACAACTGGCAGGAGCAGCCGACGGGCCACATCACCTCGCTTTGGGCCAGCCTGAACGCCCAAATCGTGGCCGTGCTGAAAAATTTGCCGAAGGAAAAACTTGATATGCCCATCGTGCTGCCCGACGGTAAGCCCGCCACACTGGGGTTCCTCATCGAGGATTACCTGGGGCACTTGGAGCATCACTTGGGGCAAATTTTTGCGGCGCAATTACCCGCCCCTACCCTGCCCGAACGCTGGAAAATCAGCACTGCCGAGGCGTTGGAATTGCTGGCCAAGCACCCCAGCGGCAAGCCCTTCGCCACGCTGCTGGAGCACCGGAAAATGTACGTGGAGGTCTATCGCCCCATGAAAATTGACCTGCAAAAACCGCACGAACAAGACGAAATCTACGTCGTCATCAGCGGCAGTGGCACCTTCTTCAACAACGGTGAACGCCGCCCATTTGCCGCAGGCAACCTCCTCTTCGTGCCAGCCGGGGTGGAGCACCGTTTCGAGGACTTCTCGG
>JALOMF010000338.1 GCA_025455635.1 Saprospiraceae bacterium
GCAATCGCACCTGAACTGGTGCAAGGAGGGCGACCTGCTTTTAGTCTTGACGCCCCGCAAATCGGACATTGAAATCATCAAGAGCCTACAAAATGATAGGATTAAATTTTTTACATGGAGTGAAGTCGCTACTTGGCTCAAATCCCTTGAAAACGAAATCGTTGGGCAGTTCATTGAATACGGGAGGTTAAGTGGAGAGTTTGAGGAATTGGGGGAGATACTCCGTGATGATATTGCAATTTACTGCGAGTTCCTTAAAACCAATTTTGACGGCAAATTGAACAACATTCTTGAGAGTTTTCACTATCAGGTTGATTTAAAAGTATATGGCTTCAATATAAACAAGCGGCAAAATTCTCGTTGGGGGCGAAAAGGCACTGAATTTATCAATGGTGACTATGAGAGCGTTGATTTTGAAAAATACCAGTTTGGGCAGTTCTGGACAATCTGCTATTACCACGATACTTACGACCATCGCATACCATTTAAAAATGATTTGCCAGAAATAGCTTTCTTCTTTGACATCAATCCTAAAAAAAAGAGCGTCCTTCAAATGGACGGCGATTTCATAATCATCATGAATTCACTTAAAGAACTTGGCTTTGAAAGCAATTTGGACAACGAATTGAGTCCCAATACTTGGCGGCTTTTTTGCTACCGCAAACCAATTTCCGAATTTCAGGAATTGTCTGTCTTGTCCCTGCTCAATTTTTGCGAGGAAGTGATGCAGAAAATACTATCCACGGAGGCCTTGAGCCACCCATATTTTTTTGAAATGCAGCCAGCGGTTTAATCGAAAGAAACTGTTGAGGCTCATTCCTTAAGTACCCCCAGCTTCTCCATAAACCGCTGCATCCCCTCCGAAATCGGCGGACAAAGTGTGAACGCCCCAAATCTGCGCTGAAAGCAGTCCCAATGCCTGCCCAAAATCCCCTGTCGCCGCTTGTAGGGATGCACCCACACCCAATCAAGCTCCCATCCCTTCGAACCATCTGCTCGTTCTCGCTCCCTGAAACAGCAGGCACCGAACGCTTTTAAAGTGCTTTTCCCTGATTTGTTGTAATGCAAAAACCCCGTGTGCGTAAAGAGGTAGGCGACCGTAGGAATGAACGGCTCGTAACGACCACCGCTGGGCTCGTTTGCTGAATATTGCACGAAGCCGAAGTGCATTTCACGCCGGAAATAGGTGGCGAACTGCTCGACAGCATTTCGATGTCCCTTCGGCGAGGAATCTGTTACTTCGATTAGCTCCAAACCGCTGTCGCAAATGACGGTGGGCAGTTTGATGGTGTATTCTTCGCAGACGTGGCACATGCGTTTTTGTTTTTACGAACAAAAGTAAAACTGCCGATAGATGCGGTGCAATACAGTTAGCAATTATGACTGCCCCACCTCCCCCGCCCACCCGTTTTCAGCGGTGCAGCCAACGAAAACCCCAACGCACCGCCGCAGCCTTGCCTGCCCGACAACCTGCCTGAACCCGCAAGGCAGCAGCGGCGCTCCCGCAGCAGCAGCGGCATCCGATGGACGCCGCCCTCGCTTTTTGGCTCGACGGGGTTTCACTGGCTGCGAACTTTGTAGCCCGGGCCGACCCGCAAAATAAATGGTAGCAGACAATTTTGCTTGTTTCACTTTAATCCCGCCACCACCACAAAACTCCCTTTACCAACCCCAAATGCAGGTTTTTCTACTCCTATTATTTCATCTTCATTGTGGGAAAACAACGTCTGAGCAAACCTAACTCCCGCAAACCCCGCCCCTGTCATCACATCTACTATCTCCTCCGGGCTATGAAAGCGTGCGTTTTGGTAGGCTGCCTTGCCACTTTCCTTGTACTTTTTGGTAATCGAACCGTTTTTGTCCAAAACCGCTACGACAAGACTCCCGCCCGGAATCAGCACCCGGTGCGCCTCGGCAAAGGCTTTTGGCACATCGTCGAGGAAGCAGTCAACGGTCACCATCAATACAAGGTCGAAGCTGGCGGCAGGGTAGGGCAGGTTTTCGGCAACGCCCTTCACCACCTCGATGCCCCGGCTGCGGGCGATTTCGGCAAAGTCGCCCAGCGGCTCCAGCCCGTGGCGGATGCCGAGCGCCGCTGCGAACCTGCCCGTTCCCACGCCGATTTCCAGGCCCTTCCCAAACGGTGGCAGGACGAGGCGGATGGCGGCCAGTTCGGACTGGAAAAGGGTGGGGTGGCGGTCGAACCAGCCATCGTATTCAGCGGCCTTTGATTGAAATACAGGCATATTGTTTCAGTTTTCATCCAACCACCCAAAAGTCCCGCCGCAGAGCCAAGCCGACCGGAAGCCCAATTTTTGCAGCAGTTCCGCCCCGCCCGACGAGCGCCCGCCGCCCTTGCCGCAGGCGGTCACGAACAGGGTGTTTTTGTCAAATTCGGCGGCAGCCTGCTCCAGCCCGTCGAGCGGTAGGTTGACCGCACCGGGGATGTGCCGCTCTTCAAATTCATCCGGGCTGCGCACGTCAATGATTTGGATGGTTTCGCCGGACTGCTCCCTGCTTTTGACCTCGCCCGGCGTGATGCATTCAGTGGTAGTGATGGTTTCCATGAAAATAATTTTTCCCATTGAAACAATCTATTCAATAATTTGTTTGAATACTTGAATAAATTTGCAACATGGAAAAAAGAACCTTCAAGGACAGCATCTATACCGCCATCGCAGGGCTGGCCAAAGCCTTCGGCAACGCCAACCGGCTCGAAATCCTCGACCTGCTCGCCAACGGCGAAAAGACTGTGGAACAGGTGGCCACGCAGACCGCCATCACCGTCGCCAATGCCTCGCAACACCTGCAATTGTTGAAAAACGCCCGGCTGGTGAAATCCCGCCGGGATGGCAATTTCATCTTCTACACCATCAATGGCAAACAGGCTTATACCGCCTGGAAAGCCCTTCGGGAACTGGCCCTCGCAGCCGAACCCGCCGTACAGGTCACGCTCCGGCAGTACCGCCATGAAGCAGGCAGCCCAGAGGGCCGTACCTTGGAAACCATGCCCGCTCCCGACCGGGTGCTCTTGCTCGACGTGCGCCCATCCGACGAATTTGCCGCAGGCCACCTCGAAAACGCCGTGTCCGTCCCCATCGAGGAGCTGTCGCAGCGCCTCGACGAGCTGCCCCGCCACCTGACCATCATCACCTATTGCCGTGGGCCGTTCTGCACCTTCGCCGACGAGGCGGTGCAGCTCCTCAAGGCCAACGGCTTCGATGCCGTTCGGCTCGAAGAGACCTACCTCGACCACAAGCTGCTCACCGACGAGTCATGGAACTGACCCGACCGTCCACCGTTAGCCGTCAGCCGTCCACCGTAAAATTGGGACTCCGTGAAAACTGGCAACAGTTCACCCTGCTTGTCGTCATCAACGCCTTCGTGGGTGGAATGGTCGGGCTGGAGCGCAGCATACTGCCGGAACTGGCGCAACAGGAGTTTGGCATCGCCGCCAAGACGGCCATCCTGTCCTTCATCGTCGTATTTGGCATCACGAAAGCCATCACCAACTACTACACCGGGGCGCTGGCCAACCGTTTGGGGCGGAAAAACCTCTTGCTGCTCGGTTGGGCGCTGGCCCTGCCCATCCCGTTGCTGCTGATTTATGCCCCGAACTGGCAATGGGTCATCGCCGCCAACGTGCTGCTCGGCATCCACCAAGGGCTGTGCTGGTCGAGCACGGTGGTGATGAAAATGGACCTCGTGGGCGACAAAGACCGGGGCCTGGCAATGGGGCTGAACGAGGCGGCAGGCTACCTCGCCGTGGGCGCCACCGCTTTCGCAACTGGTTGGATAGCAAGCAATTACGGCCTTCGACCCTACCCGTTCTACATCGGCATCGTGCTGGCCGTGCTGGGCCTGCTCGGCACTTGGATTTGGGTGAAGGACACCCGCCACCACGTGGCCGCCGAGGCGGGGCAGTCCAGCGTTGCGAAGCTGAAAAACGTGTTCTGGGAAACAACTTGGAAGAACCCCAACCTTGGCGCCGTCACGCAGGCTGGCTTGGTGAACAACCTCAACGACGGCATGGTCTGGGGCCTGCTGCCCATGTTGCTGGCTGCCAAAGATTTTTCGCTGGCGCAAATAGGCGTCATCGTTTCCATCTATCCCGCCGTCTGGGGTTTGGGGCAGTTGGGCACTGGCAAGCTGGCCGATATTTTTGTCCATAAAAAAATGCTCACGCTTGGCATGGCGCTGCAAGGGCTGGCGCTGCTGGGTTTTATTCCTGCCTCGCAAAACTGGCAGTACATTACCCTGAGCGCTTTGCTCGGCCTCGGCACGGCGGTGGTTTACCCGACCTTCCTCGCCGCCATCGCCGGGCGGACGCACCCGCAGCAGCGGGCGGAGAGCATCGGCGTGTTCCGCCTCTGGCGGGATTTGGGCTACGCTATTGGCGCTTTGCTCACGGGCATCATCGCCGATTCGCTGGGCTTAGACTGGTCGGTGGCCGTGATTGGCGGGCTGACGGTCTTATCGGCAGGGATAGTCTGGATGAGAATGAAATAATAGCAATGAATTTTTACGCATAAACAACAGATATGGAGCATTTTGACCGCAGACAACATTGGGAAAAAATCTACCAAACCAAGCAGACGGAGGAGGCAAGTTGGTATCAGCCCCTGCCTGAGACCTCGCTCAATTTTTTTGAAAAGCACGGCATTTCACCTACTTCGAAAATCATTGACGTGGGCGGCGGCGACAGCCTGCTTGTTGACCACCTGCTCGACCGTGGCCATCAGGACATCACGTTGCTGGACATATCGGCCCATGCGCTCGACAAGGCAAAAAAGCGACTCGGCAATCGGGCCGCCCATGTAAAATGGGTCGTTGCGGATGCCTTGGATTTCCAGCCCGGCGAGTTGTACGACTGCTGGCACGACCGGGCCGCTTTTCATTTTTTGACCCAGCCGCATGAAGTTGAAAAATACGTGAAAGCCGCCGCCGCTGGCATTCGTCCCGGCGGACTGTTGGTGCTCGGCACTTTTTCAGTGAACGGCCCCATGAAGTGCAGCGGGCTGGACATCAGGCAGTATTCCGAGACGGAAATGACGGAACTGTTTGCTGGCCATTTTGAGAAAACGGGCTGCCTACATGTTGACCACAAGACGCCTTCCGACGTGCTGCAGAAC
>JALOMF010000339.1 GCA_025455635.1 Saprospiraceae bacterium
TTTTGTCTGCACGAAACGCAATTTCCTATTTCCCAATCTCCACCCGTTCCGGCTTGCTCCAAACCACCGCATCATTGGAGTAATATAGCCAAGCCGCCGACGCAGGTGCCTCGTACGCACCCGGCACGTCGGCCTTGAGGTCCAGGTTCAGTTCTTTCACCTCGCCAGCCGCCATGCCCCGGAAGTAGAACACCACGTAGCTGTCCTTGATTTCATAAAAATCCATCAAGCCACGCTCCTGCATTTGCTTCACTTGCCAAGGCTGCACGCTCAGGCCCGCCGGGATGCCCACGATGGCGATGGGGTTCGGCACGGCGGCGGCGGCAGTATTGGTGATGGTTGTTGTCAATCTCATGGTGCCGCCGATTTCGGACTTTTCGATTGCGGATTGCGGATTGCGTATTGCGGCACTTGTCCCGATACCTCGGGATTGGTTGGGCGAGCTTCCACGAAGGGTGGTTTTCAGTGCCAACTTACACTCCGGGTTGCTGTACGGCAGCGTCGTCGAATACTTCACCGAGAGGTCGTAGGGTAGGGGGTCGCCGTCGGCGAATTTGACCCTTACCTCATTTTTTCCTTCGGTAAAATATTGCTCCAAGCCATTGAAAACCAGTGCGTTGCGCTCATCGGCGGTGAATGGGCGCTTGCCCACCGACTTGCCGTTTACGTACAGTTCCACCTCGCCACCGATGTTCTTTTTTATGTTTTTTGCATTCGCAACGAGGGCTTTCAGTGCCAGCACGGTCGCCTGCGTGGAGCCGAAGCCGTACTGCGTTTTTGCGCCAGCGAGGTAGGCCACTGCTTTATTCACTATGGCCATTTCAGCGCCGGAAGCACCGCCCTCCGCAGCATGTGCATTGGCCAAGAAGGCCAGCGTGGCGAGTGCAGTCGTCTCAACCGTCAAGTTCTTTCCGGTGGAATGCGTCATGCTCATTGTCTTGCCCGTCCAGCTACCATCCGTAGCTTGGTTTTTGGTCAAAACGGCCAGCATTTCCTCGGCCCGGCGGTCGCCCATGTTCAGCAGCGACTTGGCGGCGAGGGCGACGATGTACGGGTCTTGCGTTTCACGGGCGTCTTTCACTTGCTTCGCAATTTCGGCACTGACCTGCTTGCCATAGCCTGCCTCGGTCATCGCCCAAGTGACGTAGGCATCACTGACGGGGTTGGGCTGCTGCCAACTGTGCGCACCTTGCTTGCTGGCCAGCCAGCCGCCTTTTCCATCTCGGCGGGTAAGGAGCCACGAGGCGGTGCGGTCAATCAAATCCTGTTCCACTGGATACACGGATTTCATGTCCACGAACTGCATCAAGCCATAAGCTGAGAGTGCCTCATGGGCAGGTGGTTTGGCAAACCAATCGAAGCCGCCGTCTTTAATTTCAAAGGTTTTGAGGCGCTTGTAGCCGAAGTCGAGGTGCTGCATGGCGGTAGTCGCTATTTCCGACCCTAAATTGTTCGTTGTGCCCAATAGGTTGACAACCAGCAAGTTAGGATAATTGGAGCTGCTCGTCTGCTCGAAGCAGCCGCTGGGTTGCCGAATCATCCGCTCCAAGCCCGTGGTCAGGTCGGAGAGCACGCTGGGGTGTACGGTAAAGGTGGCCGAAAGGCTGCCCTCCACCACGTCCTTCACGGGTACGCTGAAGGTCTTGCTGCGTTCATTTCCCCCAAAAACAAGGTCAACGGGGAAGCCACGGGGCTGCACTTTTAGCGCCTGTGTGAAGGCGTCGGCTATGCCGTTTGCCTCAAAGCTGACCTGTATTTCTCCACTTTTTGCGCCGAGCGCAATTTCGTATTCGGGGTAAATCGTGGTGCTTCCCTGTAACACGGTCTGCCAGACCGTGCTTCCCAAACTGTCGGATGAAACCAGTTCCCAATCTTTGCCAAGTTTCGTAAGCACGGACTGGCAGTCCGTGTTACAAAAGCCCACGGGCATCTTGATGGTCAGTTTGCCGGAAAGTGGCTTGCCCGTGTTGTTCGTCAATGCCAACGGGAAGGCCAGCCGGTCGCCCGTGAGCAGGTTGACGGGCACTTTCACGTCCATGCTGAACGGCATTTGGGTGAAAAACCGCTGCTCGCTGCGCCCGATGCCGCCGCCCGTGGCGATGCCCTCCACCGTGGCCCGGAAGGTGCTGATGGCGTCTGTGTTGTAGAACTCGACCGTAGCCCGACCGTTGCGCCCGATTTCGAGCTTGGGAGCGAAGAAGACGGTCTTCCTAAAGTCATTGCGGACTGCGGATTGCGGATTGCGGATTGCGGCAGCATCATCATCGTACATGGGTGCGTAGAACTGGCGGGGGGCGTGGAAAGAAAGTCCATTCGACACAGGCACAGACGCTGGTTTTTGAGCAACGGGCTGGTTTGGTGCAGCCTTGCGCATGGCCAGCGGATTATCGGCCAGTTTCTTTTTATCCACAATGATTTCATTTCCCCTGACATCATCTTTGTTCGCAAATGGGGCAGGTACGCCGAGTTGGATGAAATCCTCCGATTCGATGGCTTGCTTCGGCGGCAAATTGCCCGAAACCCTGACGCCGTCTATGTAGTAGTTCGTCGCATCGGAGCGGCTACCACGCATAATGAGGGCTGCGCCTTCGTCGGAGGAGGAGACGCCCGCTGCTACCGATGCCATTGCATTGACATCCCTAGTTGGCAGTGCTTTAACTTGCTCTGACGTCAGTGTTTTTGGTGCAGATTGCTTGGCAACAGCCTCTTTTTTTGCTGCTTCTTCTGTCCTTTTTTTCTTGTTAGGGCGAGGTGGGGGCATGTTTCTGATTTGTTCGGAAGTTATACTGACACCACTCGTAGTGTTGTCCTGCTCTATGACAGGGCGCTGGTACATTACTTCAACGGTTGTTAGTTCTACGCCAGCGCTCAGTCCCACTTCCAATTTATTGCCTTTTCCTTCTTTGACTATCATACCAGACACCTTCTTTGGGGAGAAGCCGGTGGTGCTGAACTCCACATCGTAGGTGCCGGGGTCAAGCTCGGTGATGGAGTAATAGCCCTCAAAATCGGTTTCTGTGCCAGTGACCAGCACCCCATTTTTAAACAATGCTACCGTGCCAAAAACAATAGGCTCCCCTGTATCTGCATCCTTTAATGTGCCTTCCACCCTTGTTCCCATTGGCACTGATAAGTCTATGTAAGTTGAAACTACATCTTGCACTGGGAATTGCTTTGGTTTAGAAAGTACCAGTGGTGCCAGTTTGTTTATGTCGTTCTGGCCAACATCATAAGGTAGCTGAATATGCAGTCCTTTGCTGATGTCATAAGACAATAGGTTTGGGCCATCCATCTTGGATGAGTACACGGCCATTGGTCGGTTGTTAGGCATTAATGTGTCCAATTCAAAGCGGCCAAAAATATCGGTCATTGCGGTAAGCCGAGAGTTCTCGACTCCAATTAGCATCCTTGGTACTGGCTTGCCCCTCATATCAGTGACTAAGCCCTTTGTCACCAATCGCTCGTTATCGAATTGCATCGCAACTGGCTGATTACCAAGTAGCTCCTCCCAAGCCAACCTGCGCCAGCCCTGCGTCATCATCAGGTAGTCCAATGCCAGCAGCTCGTTTTTCTCCGGGTGTTTTTCTTTTGGTTCAAAGTAAAAATTCGGCTCCTCCACCTTGCCCTTCAGCTCGCTTTCGAGCAAGAGGTGGCTGAGGATATGCCCCTGGCGGTCGTCGGCGAAAGTGAGCAGGTTGTCGTCGGCCACGGCGAGGCTGAACTGGCCGGGCATGGGCAGTCCCCGCTCGTCTGTCACCTGCACGGTCATGGTCACTTTTTCACGGGGCAGGTATTTCTCCTTGTCTGTTTTTACGCTGATTTTCAGTTGCTTATCGTGGTTGAGGAACACGAGCCGCTCGGCCCGTGGCAGTTCTTGGCTGTCAAACAAGGTGACTTGAGCGATGCCGATGGGCAGGTTTTTCACAGGGATACGCACAAGGTGTGAGCCAGCACGGGCAGGCAATGTAGTGGTGAACTTCAGTTCACCACGGCAAGCCAAAACGACATGCAGCACCTCATCCTCCGTCGAGTTCACCTCCACCGTCATTTCGTCTTGTTGTAGCGGGTTTATTTTCATGGAAAAACCCCGGGGAAAGGCATCCGGTAGCCCGTATTTTTCATTTATTCCTTCCGGCTTCGCCAAAATAGCGTGGTAGCTTTCCCCGCTTGTCGGGGTAAAATTGAAGGCCCCCATGCCCTGGTGGTAGCTCTCGAACCGGGCCACTTCTACGCCCTTCGAGTTCACGATTTTGCCAGCAATATCAGCGGGTTTGCCCCATTCGTTCAGGGCTTTGAAGCCAACCGTGGCAGGCAGCCCAGCCACGAGGTCGCCGCCTTCCGGCATGAACTGGAGGTCAATCTTGTTCAGCACAATCGGCACCGAGCGGCTGATGCTCTCCGTCTGGCCGTTGTACTGGATGAGCACGTTGAGCAGGCCGTCGTTGGTCTCCAGGCCCTTCGGCAAATCAAATTTGACTTGGGCATGGCCCCGTCCGTCCGTTTTGCCTGCTACTTCGGTGAACTGCTGCCCATCGAGGCTGGCTTTGGCGGTGAAATCGTAATTGGCGAGCGGCGCATTGGCCAAGGTGTTCAGGTCAATTTTGGCTTCCACCACATCGCCGGGGCCGTAGGCTTTTTTCATAAAATCAAGCTCCATGCGCAGCCGGGGAAGCACGGTGGCCTGCACCTGCACTTCCCGCTCGAAGGCATCGTTCGAGTTGCGCATCCAATTGGTGTAGGCCCTGATTTTGTAGAGGCCGCCCGTTGCGCCAGCGTCCAATTTGAAGTCGCCAGCAGCCGTGCCACCTTTGGCCAGCAGCGTGATTTTTTTCAGCACCGAGCCGTTTGGCCCCAGCAGTTCCACGTAGAGGATGTCGCTTTTCGGGCTGGCCTTCAGCGTGTTGGCATCCCGCAGGTAGGCGTTGAACCAGATGTCTTCGCCCGGCTCGAAGAAAAGGCGGTCGAAGTGGAGATAGACCTTTTCGGGGGAAGTTGCTTGGGTGTGAAGGGAGAGGGCAGCGTAGAGTTTTTGGAAGAAACTGCTATCTTGATTTGGTTTGATTTCAGAGGAAAGATAGACGATTTCACCTGCCTGTCCGGTAGGCAAGGATTTAAGATTTGGGGGGG
>JALOMF010000340.1 GCA_025455635.1 Saprospiraceae bacterium
AAACGGTTCGACTTAATAACTGAATTATTTGAAAAGCGGAAAAACCTAGTGTTTAAACAATATATTTTTGATAATTTCTTTAATCAAAACCCTGGCCTAAGACACCAATGTGGTGTTGTGGAAGGTGGTACGCTTGTATTGGCCTATTCATCCGTAACTCAAAGGGTGGTGGCTGATTTTTGCTTGCCTTATTGCTGCGTGGTTGAAGTGGACGACGACGACGACCACAAACAGCCTCTTGCCATAGAGAAGAATCTACCGGGCATTATCATGCAAACATCAACATCCTTCAAGTGGTTGGACAAGCTTGATATTTTTCAGGTGCCGAGGATACCAAAGGGGGTCGTTAATTTTGAAGGACTGAAAACCAAAGTTCAAGTATTGGAAGCTACAACCCAAGATATAATGCCTCAAGTTGAAACAAGGCTTAAGAATTATGGCGAAAAGGTAATCCCTGATTTTATTGAAAACAAGGTGAACAGTACCACCCTGTCTCTTTTTGGCAATTATTTTCAAGGCGGCAAAACGATACTCAATAATGAAGTCAGCCCCAACTCTGTAAAATCAACTTTTGAATTCATAGACCCAGATAATAGCCGTCAGGCTGAAGTTTTAAACAAAGCATCAGACTTGCTTGAAGTTTATGATCAAATGCCTGAAAATGAGAAGGATGACAATATACGCAGTAAAGAAGCCAAATTGAGGGAAAAGCTTGACGAGGAAATTGCAAAGGTAGTTACTAAAGTGGGGGAGGAAAAAAGCGACTTGAAGGCGGGAAGTGATTCTGCAAAACTGTTAGATACTGCTAAATCAATCATGAATAAAAGATCCGATAAAATGAAATTTGGAAAAACTAATTCAATCATTAATGATGAAACGAAAAAAGCACTAGAGAAGGAACAGCTTGGCAAGGCTCAAATTTTAAATGCTTTGAACAAACGGAAATAATCATAACCAATGAATGGAAATGCAGTTGTCATCCAAAAAATGACTTTGGAGGTCACGATAAACGCAAGTGGTTATCCAAAAAAAGCGGAGGAATACATCTCATGGTTACAGGATTGGTTGGATTTAACCTTTTTACCCAAGCTGGAAGCATCACTAGTTGAACACCAGCCATTTCAATTGCAAACCCTCCGCCTCGAAAACTTAGAAATAGACTTGGGGCGGTTTTCAGCATTGGATTCTTTGTCAGTGATACCCACTCCCATTTTGCAAGAACATATGGTGAAAGCCTTAAGCTCAGAGCAAATTGGAGCATCAGAGAGCAAGTCGAACAAGCTGTTGAATTGGCGAGAACGTGAAGCAGAAGCCTTAATTTTCTTCCTCAAAAATGGCCGTTTGCCTTGGTGGAAATCGCCAGCACCCGCCACCATGAGGGCATGGGAGCAGCCGCTTTGGGAAGCTTTGAAAAGCAATCCAGCAACTCTCCACAAGCTGTTGACGATGCTTCGAGCACAGTTGCCAAGAAGGCGTTTTTTGGCCAGCTTCTCTAAGGCTTTTTTGCAAAAGGTAGCAAGCTTGGCCCTTCTTGAAATGAAAGCAGAAAGCCTTGATTTGCAATCGGTTAGCCATTATTTGACCGCAAAAAAAAGTGCGTCTGGGGAAGGCGAAACCGTGGTTGAACAACAGCATTTGGATGCTTTTTTTGAAATGGTCTTTGGAATTGCGAAGCCGCCGCTCAGTGAAAACACGCAAGCTGCAATGGTAGAACAACCTGCTTTTGTACAGCCTGAAATGGAACGTACAGGCACTGAAACGGAAGCAGAAGCGGCTATCTACATCCGAAATGCTGGGCTGGTCTTGCTGCATCCTTTTATGCAAATGCTCTTCGAGGAGCTAGGAATAGCTAAAGATGGCAAGCTGTTGCAACCGGGGCGGGCAATCCAGTTGCTGCAAGTTTTGGCGACAGGGCACACCGGCCCTGAATATGACTTGGCCTTCAACAAACTGCTGTGCGGCATCGAACCGGATGTGTTTTTGAAACTGCCACTTCGATTGACCAAAAAAGAAATGGTCGAATGTGAACGGTTGCTGAAAGCTGCCATTGGCCATTGGTCGAAACTGGGCGATACTTCACCGGAAGGGCTGCGAGGCACCTTCCTTTGCCGGGATGGCAAGCTGAGCCGAAGGCCCGATGGCGCTTGGCTGTTACAGGTGGAGCAACGTGGTTTCGATGTGCTTTTGGCGGATTTGCCTTGGAGCATTTCCATGATAAAATTGCCTTGGATGCCCGATTTGCTCTATGTGGAATGGGCATAACTGTTTGATAACAAGTGATTTATTCGTGAATCAATGAAAACCTCCGCTGAAAAATCCACCACTACGGCAAAGCATAGCTCGGCTTCGCCTTTCTTCGCCAAGGCGGGGGGTGGGGATTTTTTTGCGCCAGCAATACAAACCAAACTTAAGGTCGGGCAGCCCGGCGATAAACTGGAGCAGGAAGCCGACCGCATGGCGGACCGGGTGATGCGGATGCCCGCCCCAATGACGGCTGTGAAAGAGGAGCGGCCCGGCACTATTTCCCGAAAAGAAATGGATGAGAAGCCCATCCAAAGAATGGCAAAGCCGGAGGAAAAATTGCAGCGCAAGGAAGAGGAGAAAGTCCAGAAAAAGGAGGACGAGAAACTGCAACGGATGGTAATGCCGGAGCAGAAATTGCAGCGCAAAGAAGAGGAAAAAGTACAGCGCAAGGGCGACGGTGTACCAGCCGTAACATCCAACGTCCAGTCGGGCATCAGCAACAAGATGAGCGGCGGCCAGCCGATGGACACCAACACCCGCAGCTTCATGGAAAGCCGCATGAATGCTGATTTTTCCAATGTCCGTATCCACTCCGACGCTGAATCGGGCAGCCTCAACAACCAGCTCAGCGCCCGTGCCTTTACCTACCAAAACCATGTGTTTTTCAACCGGGACCAGTACCAGCCCGGCACCTCGGATGGCAAGCACCTCTTGGCCCACGAACTGACGCACACCATCCAGCAGGGCCATGCCGTGCAACGGTCGCCGCAGGTGAGCACTACGGTGACGCAGCCCCATATCCAGCGGCTCGGCGTCAGCGATGCGCTCGACTATTTCGCCGATGCGGCCTACAATATCCCCGGCTACCGGATGTTCACCATCGTCATCGGGGTGAACCCCATCAACATGGAGCGGGCCGACCGCAGCACGGCCAATATCCTTCGGGCCATCGTCGAGTTTTTGCCCGGCGGGCGGCTCATTACCTCGGTGCTCGACCGCTACCAAGTCTTCGAGCGGGCGGGGGCCTATGTGGAGGAGCAAATGAACTCGCTCGGCATCACGGGCGCCAGTATTCGGGCGGCGGTCATGTCGTTTTTGGACTCGCTCGGCTGGCGGGATATTTCCCGATTGGGCAGCGTGTGGGACAGGGCCAAGCGCATTTTCACCGAACCGATTGGCCGCATCTTGACCCTGATTCGCAACCTGGGGCAGCGGCTCATGCAGTTCATTTGGGACGCCGTGCTGCGGCCATTGGCTTCGCTGGCAGAAGGCACCCGTGGCTGGGATTTGGTGAAGGCCATCCTCGGTCGAGACCCCATCACGGGCGACCCATTCCCCCGCACTCCGGCCACGCTGATTGGCGGTTTTATGCGACTCATCGGGCAGGAGGAAGTCTGGGAAAATATCCAACGGGGCGGGGCCATCCAGCGGGCTTGGGTCTGGTTCCAAACAGCGCTGTCCGAACTGATGGGCTTTATCGGTCAGATACCGACCCTGTTCATCAATACGTTGCGCTCCATAGAAATCGCTGATTTTCTGCCACCCACCAACCTGTTTGCCAAGATTTTCAGGGTCTTCGGCAATTTTGTGGGCAGCTTCATCAGTTGGGCGGGCGGCAAGGTGTTGAGCTTGCTAGAAATCATTTTCTCCGTCGTTGCGCCGGGCGCAATGCCGTATTTGCGCCGGGCTGCGGGCGCTTTTCAGCAAATCATCCGGGCACCGGGCGGCTTCATCCGCAACCTCATCAATGCGGTGTTGATGGGCTTCCGGGGCTTTGCCAGCCGCATCGGCACGCACTTGCGCAACAGCATCGTGCAGTGGCTGACCGGGGCAATGGCCGGGGCGGCGATTTACATCCCACGGGCTTTTGAATTGCGTGAAATCGTGAAGTTCGTACTCTCGGTGCTCGGCCTGACGTGGCAGAACCTGCGGGGCCGCATCGTGCGGGTCATCGGCGAGCCAGCCACCGCCGCCCTCGAAACGACGGTGAGCGTGGTGCGCACGCTCATCACCGAAGGCCCAGCGGCGGCTTGGGAGCAAATCCGGGAGATGCTCGGCAACCTGCGGGACATGTTGATGACGCAAATCATGCAGTACGTGAGCACGACCATCGTGCAGGCCGCCATGACCCGGTTGCTCACTAGCCTGAACCCTGTGGGGGCGTTCATCCAGGCCATCATCGCCATTTACAATACCATCATGTTCCTCATCGAGCGCATCAGCCAGATCATACAGGTGGGGCGCTCGGTGCTGGACGGCATCATGGCCATTGCCGCAGGTATCATCGCCCCTGCTGCGCAACGGGTGGAGCAGACGATGGCGGGGTTGCTTACCTTGGTCATTAGTTTCTTGGCCCGCATTGCTGGGCTGGGCCGCATTTCGGACGCCGTGCGGGGCATCATCCAGCGCATCCGCCAGCCGATTGACCGGGCACTGGATAGGGTGGTGAACTGGCTGGTGGGGATGGCGAGGAGGTTTGTAAGGGGGGTGGCGCAGGCGGGGGTGCCGCAAGACCCGAATGATCGGTTGAGGTTGGGGATGGCGGCAGCGGTGGGGGCGGTGAATCGGTTTGCGGGGAGGAGTGTTGGTAAATTGGTATTGACACCTTTGTTAAGTGCCATTCGCATCAGATATGGTTTTCAATCATTGGAGGCCGTAGAAGATGAAGGCTATTGGTCTGTCGATGGAGTAGTTAACCCAAGAAATAGAAGGCGAACTTCAGCACTAAATGACAGGGTTGGAGGTATAGACCCAGACGCTGTGGCCGAAATGGACTTCGGAAATAATACAGTTCACCTTCAGTTTAAGGTCTTAAATAGGGGCTTCAATTTGCGACATAGCTTACAACGCCATCACTATAATTTTTTAATTGGGAAAGCAGG
>JALOMF010000341.1 GCA_025455635.1 Saprospiraceae bacterium
AGTGGGCGTTCCGCCATCTGGATTCCAAAGACCGCCGCCCTCGACCTCGGTAGGCAACGGGTGGTATTTTTGAAAAAGGACGGTGTTTTCCAAAGCAAAAAAATTGAAGTGGGCAGCATGTCCGGAGATTGGTTGGAGGTACGGTCGGGCATTTCAGAAAACGATGAGATTGCCGCCGATGCACAGTTCCTCATGGACAGCGAGAGTTTTGTGAAATCAAATTGATTGAATATGAGCTATTTAATAAAAAATATTGCCTTTACTGTCTTGCTGCTGACGGCTGCCGCTTGCAATGAAAGCTCCCCCGAAGCTGTGCCAGAAAACGTCTATTACACCTGCTCGATGGACCCGCAGGTGATGGAGAAAAAGCCGGGCACTTGCCCGATTTGCAAAATGGACCTGGTGCGGGTGGAAATTGATCCGAACCAGAAAGCGGGCGAGCTGAAGTTGAGCGAGCAGCAAATCCAGTTGGCGAACATCCAAACGGACACCGTGCGGTTTCGACCCCTCGGCGACGAAGTCACCCTTTCGGCAACGTTGAAGGAAAACCAGAACGGCATCAACACCGTGACGGCACGGGTGCCGGGCAGGATTGAGCGGCTGTTCGTGCGCAACGTGGGCGAACCTGTGCGGGCAGGGCAGGCAGTCTTTGAACTGTACAGCGAGCAACTCGCCGCTGCCCAGCAGGACTACTTGCTGGCTTTGCAGAGCAAAAAACGATACGCCGATACCGACCCCAACTTTGCCCGAATTGCCGATGCCGCCCGGAACAAACTGCTGCTCTGGGGCATGACCGAGGTGCAAATTGCCGAGGTCGAAAAAAGTGGGCAAGTGAAAAATACCTTGACTTTTTACAGTAAATACAGAGGAGTTGCCACTGAGGTTAGCGTTGCCGAGGGTGACTACCTGGCGGAAGGCTCGCCCGTGGTGCGCCTTGCCGACCTCCGCAACCTTTGGGCGGAGGCGCAACTCTATGTGAGCGACCTGCCGTTCCTTAACCAAACCAACGAGGCATTCCTCGAAATCCCTTCCTTCCCGGAACGAACGCTGCGGGGCAAGGTCGGTTTCGTCAACCCGGCGCTCGAAGCGTCCTCCAAAATCGTGATGGTGCGGGTGGAAATCGCCAACCCAAACGGCGACTACCAGCCGGGGATGCAGGCTTGGATGACATTGAAGGGCAAAGTCAGGAACGCCATCGCCGTGCCAACAAATGCGCTGATACAAGGGAAAAATGGCGCTACGGTCTGGCTCAAAAATGCTGCTGGCGCTTTTGAGAGCCGAATGGTGACGATGGGCAAGACGAATCGAGATTTTACGGAAATCACAGAGGGCTTGCAGGCTGGCGAAGTAGTGGTGGTGTCAGGGGCATACCTGCTGCACAGCGAGCTGGTCTTCAAAAAAGGGGCGAACCCGATGGCGGGGCATGATATGGAGAGCGGGGGGCATGAGGGGCATTGAAACACGAATGGCAACATTAATTGCCTTTTCCCGTTACCTTTGCCACATGAAGCAGTTTCTCCGCATATTCTGCCTGTACCTGTTCGTGCTGTCGTGCCTCCCGTGCAACGACGGCGAGCACGGGCATGATGCCACCCCAAGCGGCGGGGAAACCACTGTAGAAACGCACGACCATGAAAGCCCCTCACACGAGCACTGCGCCGATTTCTGTTCCCCGTTCTGTACCTGTTCCTGCTGTAGCTGCGTGACCTCTTCTGAGAAAATTGCCACGCTGGAACTCTACCCGCCCGTCCTGAACTTTCAAAAGGCGGCGCACACCTACCAATCCCCGTTCACGACAGCGCACCACCGGGCGCTGTTCCGTCCTCCGATAAGCAAGTTGGGTTAATTTTTTTTGCCATTGGCTTTTCGCCATTGGTTGTTTGCATTTTGCCATTTGCACTGGCTCTTGCCATTTGCATTTTGCCATTTGCCGCTTCCCTGTTTCATCAACCCAACCTAACCCATGCTTGACAAGGTCATCCATTTCAGCATAAAGAATAAGTTCGTCATCGGCTTGTTCACGCTGGCACTGGCGGTCTGGGGCGTCTGGTCTTTTTCGAGGCTGCCCATTGACGCCCTGCCCGACATCACCAACAACCAGGTGCAGGTCATCACGACCGCACCCACCTTGGCCGCACAAGAGGTCGAAAAGTTCATCACCTACCCCATCGAACAGGCGGTGAAGCCCATCCCCAAAATCGTGGAACTCCGCTCCATCAGCCGCTTCGGCCTGAGCGTCGTCACGGTCGTCTTCGAGGAGGAGGTGGACATTTTTTGGGCGAGGACGCAAATCAACGAGCGCCTGAAAGAAGCTGAGGACAACATACCGCCCGGCATGGGAACGCCAGAAATGGCCCCCATCAGCACGGGCCTCGGCGAGATTTACCAGTACGTCGTGTTCGCAAAGCCCGGCTTCGAGGACCAGTACAACGCCATGGAACTGCGCACGGTGCAGGACTGGATTATTAAGCCGCAGCTTATCGGGACGCCCGGTGTGGCGGAGGTCAACACCCTCGGCGGCCAGCTCAAACAGTATGAAATCGCCGTGCAGCCCGACAAGTTGCGGAGCATGAACACCACCATGCCCGAAATCCTCGAAGCGCTTGAGCGCAACAACGAGAACACAGGGGGCGCATACATTGACAAAAAGCCCAACGCCTATTTTATACGGGGCATCGGCATGGTCAACGGTATTGACGACATCCAAAAAATCGTGGTCAAGAACCAGAACGGCATCCCCATTTTGGTGCGGGACGTGGCCACGGTGCAGTTCGGCAGTTCCATCCGGTACGGCGCAACTACCAAAGACGGCAAGGGCGAGGCCGTCAGCGGCATGGTGATGATGCTCAAGGGCGCAAACAGCGCAGAGGTCGTCACGCTGGTGAAGGAAAAAATGGAGCAAATCCGAAAGTCCCTGCCCGAAGGCGTGGACGTGGAGCCGTTCCTCGACCGCACCAAATTAGTCAACAACGCCATCGGCACGGTGGAGAAGAACCTGCTGGAAGGGGCGCTCATCGTCATCTTCATCCTCGTGCTGCTCATCGGCAACTGGCGGGCGGGCCTCGTGGTGGCCTCGGTCATCCCGCTGGCGCTGCTTTTTGCGGTGAGCATGATGAACCTCTTCGGCGTCAGCGGCAACCTGATGAGCCTCGGTGCCATTGACTTCGGGCTGATAGTGGACGGGGCGGTCATCATCGTCGAGGCCATCGTCCACCGATTGCAGCACACCGACAAGGGCAGGCTGACGAAAAGCCAGATGGACGATGCCGTTTATCAGGCTTCCAGCAAAATCAGGAGCAGCGCCGCCTTCGGCGAAATCATCATCCTCATCGTCTATCTCCCCATTTTGGCGCTGGTGGGCATCGAGGGCAAGATGTTCAAGCCGATGGCGCAGACCGTTTCCTTCGCCATCTTGGGGGCGTTCATCCTTTCGCTGACCTACGTGCCGATGATGTCCGCCTTGTTCCTGAGCAAGACCACCGGACACACCGCCAATATCTCCGACCGCATCATCGCCTTTTGCTACCGCATCTACCAGCCGTTGCTGGAGGGGGCGATGAAGATGAAGGCACTCGTGGTCGGGCTGGCAATTGCCTTTTTCGCCCTCTCACTGCTGGTATTTGGGCGGCTGGGCGGCGAGTTCATCCCCACCCTGGAGGAGGGCGACATCGCCACGCACATCATCATCCCGCCGGGCAGTTCGCTGTCGCAGGAAATCGAGACGACCACGAAAGTCGAACAGATTTTGATGGCTAAGTTCCCGGAAGTGAAGCAGGTGGTGTCCAAGATTGGAAGCGCAGAGGTGCCCACTGACCCCATGCCGATGGAAGTGGCCGATGCGATGGTCATCCTGAAGGACAAGTCGGAATGGACATCCGCCCACACCAAAGAGGAGATGATGTCGAAAATGGAGCATGCCCTCGACGACATTCCGGGCCTCACCACCGAGTTCACGCAGCCCATCCAGATGCGCTTCAACGAACTGATGACCGGGGTGCGTAGCGACGTGGCCGTGAAGATTTTTGGCGAAGACATTGACCTGCTGGCAGGTCTGGCGGAGCAAGCCATGCCGTTGATACAAGGCGTGAAAGGCGTGGAAGATGCCCGCCCCGAAGCCGTTTCCGGCTTGCCGCAAATCACTGTGAAGTACAACAAGGACAAACTGGCGCTATACGGCCTGAACGTCGGCGACCTGAACCAAATCTTGCGCACGGGCTTCGCTGGCGAAAAAGCGGGCGTCGTTTACGAAGGCGAAAAGCGCTTCGACCTCGTTGTGCGCCTCGAAAACGACAGCCGACAGGACATCAGCAACCTCAAAAACCTTTACGTCTCGCTGCCGTCGGGCAGCCAAATCCCACTCGAACAGGTGGCGGACATCGCCCTCGAACCCGGCTTTTCGCAAATCAGCCGGGAGGACGGCAAGCGCCGCATCGTCATCGGCTTCAACGTGCGGGGGCGCGACGTGAAGAGCGTCGTGACCGAGATACAGGCGAAGCTCGACGCCAGCCTCGACCTGCCGCCCGGCTACTACGTCACCTACGGCGGGCAGTTCCAGAACCTCGTCGAGGCGAACAAGCGGCTTTCGGTGGCCGTCCCCGTTGCCCTCGCCCTGATTTTTGTGCTGCTGTTCTTCACCTTCAACAGCGTAAAACAGTCGCTGCTCATCTTCACTGCCATCCCGCTCTCGGCCATCGGCGGCGTGTTCGCCCTTTGGCTACGGGGTATGCCGTTCTCGATTTCGGCGGGCGTGGGCTTCATCGCCCTGTTCGGTGTGGCGGTGTTGAACGGCATCGTGCTCATCGGCTATTTCAACCAATTAAAAAGTGAAGGCATGAGTGACGTTTTGGAAAGGATAAAAGAAGGCACGAAAGTCCGTTTGCGACCCGTCATCATGACGGCCTCGGTGGCCTCGCTCGGCTTTTTGCCGATGGCGTTGAGCACGGGTGCAGGCGCAGAAGTGCAAAAGCCGCTGGCAACGGTGGTCATCGGCGGCCTGATAACGGCCACGCTGTTGACGCTGATTGTGCTGCCGATTTTGTACTATATTTTTGAGGAAAAATTGAAGGGCAGAAGGAAAAAAGCACTTCCACTTGCCGCTTTGCTTGTCTTGCCATTTTGTTTTCGCTTTGCTTGTCTTGCCATTTTGTTTTTTGACGGAAGCAAATGCCCAACAGCAGCCGCTAACGCTGCCGGAAGCACTCGAACTGGCTTACAAAAACAACCAGTTGTTGCAAGCAAACGCTTTTGAAATCCAGTCGCACGAGGCCATGCAACGGGCGGCGGGCATTTTTCCGAAAACGGATTTCGAGGCAATGTTGGGGCAGTACAACACCCGCCGCTTTGACCAGAACTTCTCGGTTTCGCAGGAAATCCCGAACCCCGCCACGCTGAAGGCACGGCGCAGCCTGGCCGCACAGCAAACGGGCGTCGCCCAATCGCAACTCGCCATTTCCAAGAACGAATTGACCTACCAAGTGCGGCAGGGCTGGCACCAAATCCAGTATTTGCAGGCGCTGGAAAAGGTCTTGCTGCGGGAGGACAGCCTGTTGCAGCAGTTCGTGCGGGCGGCGACGCTGAAATTCAAGACCGGGGAAAGCACCCTTTTGGAAAAGACGACCGCCGAGACCCGGCAGCAGAATTTGCTGCAAAGCATCGCCCAAATCAAGGTCTTGATTGAAACGGAAAAATCCAGCCTCCGGCAATGGCTCAACCTTCCCGGGGATTTTTCTGTCGAAGAATCGGCGTTTTCAGCGAGCAGTTTTTCCGAAATTTTGGACTCGAACCTCGTGCGGAACAACCCGCAACTGCTTTTTGCCAAACAGCAAATCGCCCTTGCCGAAGCCGAAAAACGGCTGGCCAATGCCGAGCGGCTGCCCGATTTCAGGGCTGGGTATTTCATTCAGTCCCTCACCGGGCCGCAGGAGGTGGATGGAGAGGTGGTGAACTACAACGGCGTTCCCCGTTTTCAGGGCATTCAGTTGGGCATTTCAGTCCCGATTTTTGGGGCAAAAGGCTACCGGGCAAAAACCGAGGCCGCCGACCTGCAAATCATGGCGCAGCAAAAACAGGGCGAGTACCTGCGGGCGCAGTTGCAAAACCAGTTGCGGCAGCAGGCCGGGCAGTATGTTTTTTGGAAAAACAACGTGGCCTACCATCAGAACACCGCATTGACGAACGCAAAATCCATTGTCACCAATGCCACCCGTGCCTACCAAAGCGGCGAAATCAGTTACTTGGAATATGCGCAGGCATTGCAGACCAACCTGGAAATCCAGCGGGCGTACTTGGAGGCCGTCAACAGCCTCAACCAGACCGTGGTTTCCATTCAATTTCTCATCAGCCAATAAATAATAAAATGAGCAAGAAATTCAAGATAATCGGCGGCATCGCACTCGTAGCCCTTCTCGGAGTCATCATCTGGGCATTGTTTTTCCGCCACGTCCACACCGAGGGCGACGGCCACGACCACGACCATGCGGGTGAAAAGACCGAAGCCGTCCACGAAGAAGGCGAGGAAGTAGAAAACCCCGGCGTGAAGGAAGTCCACCTGAACGAGGCACAGTACAAGGCGACGGGCCTCGTGCTGGGCGGCTTTGAAAAGAAGAACCTCTCGGAGGTCATCAACGCCAACGGCTACACGAAGCTGCCGCCGCAGAACCAGGCGCAGGTGAGCGTACAGTTGCCCGGCACCATCCAGACCATCAAAGTCATGCAGGGGCAGGCCGTGAAGGCGGGGCAGGTGCTGGCCACGATGCAGAGCATGGCCTACAACAACCTGCGGCTCGACCGGGAGAAGCTGCAACAGGAACTGTCGGCCTCGGAGGCGAACCTCGGCTTCCTGAAGCTCGAATTTGCCCGCCAAAAAGAACTGAGCGACGAGAACGTGAACGCCAAGAAGGTTTTTCAAAAAGTCAGT
>JALOMF010000342.1 GCA_025455635.1 Saprospiraceae bacterium
CGTTGCGAAGCCACCCACCATGAGGCACATGATTTCTGATTTCGACATGCTTTCCAGGTACGGGCGAATGACGAGTGGGGCCTCTGTTTGCCCGATGAACACATTGGCGGCAGCCGCCAAGCTCTCGGCACCGGTCAGTTTCATGGTCAGGCTCATGACCCAAGCGATGCCCTTGGTGATGATTTGGAGGATGCCCAAGTAGTAAAAAAGCGAGGACAGCGAGGAGAAGAAAACGATGGTAGGCAGTACTTTGAACACGAAATTGTTCAGGGCGCTGTCCACTTCCGTGGCCCCAAACGGGGTCATCAGGAACTCGATGCCAGCGTTGGTGTAGCCCAGCACGCTCACAAAGAAGCTGGCCACCCAGTCGAAAGCGATGCTGACGAACTCAACCTTGAGCACCAGCACGCCCAGTATCAGCTGGAGCAAAATTCCCCCACCGACGACACGCCAATTGATGGCCTTGCGGTTGCTGCTCAATAAGTAGAGTATGCCGATGAAAATGGCACAGCCCAGTGTTCCCCTCAATAAATTTGTGATAAAGTCCATCGTTTGTTTTGTTTTCAAAAATTGGCCAAGCGCTTGTGGCCAGTGTTTACCAGATGTCGCTCAAATGTAGTGTTTCAAGCCAAAGATTTCAAAAACGAAGATTTTTTTGGTGCGTTTGGCGGCCTACCAATTGGTGAAGGCCCGGTTGAAAATCCGGTCAGTTAGCTCCTTGCTGATGTTTTCGATGAGCGACTCCTGCACGTCGAGCAGGTTCTCGTTGGCCCCGAAAAAATCTTCGAAACTGAGATGGCCCCTGTGAACTCAACGTCGGGCGCTTCGTCGTCGTATTTCAGCCTCGATTCCGTCCTGATTTTATCCTTCAGCCGCTCCGTGAAATCCCTTGGCAGCGTGGGAATGGCGCTGGGGGCTTGGTTATCAAAAAGTTCGATATAATACGTGTTCACGTCGGGCGGTATGCTGATGCCTTGCAGCGAGTAGCCGTTGCCACGAATCATGCAGCCTTGCAAAACCATGGCAATGGACAGGAGGGCCAGCAGCCAGCGGGCATCGGTCAAATGAAATCTATTTTGTTTTGGCATGGAAAGCAGCTATTTTTTGGCCGAAGATAGGCCGACTTGCAAAAACAACGTGGATTACGCAGCGCAATGGGCGATATTTGCAAATCCTTAATTGATTTTGGGGGTTTCTTTCAGCAAAACAGCCATCATGTCCATTGCCCGTTTTCAGCATTTGGTTCCCAATCCCAATATCCTCGTTGAAGGCTTGCGCCTGCCTTGGTGGCTGCTGCGGATACAAAACCTGCCCAAGCCTGCCAAGAAATTGCGCAAGCACCGCTACGGGCCGCACTTCCGGCAATACTACCTGCACTACGAACCTGCAAAAAACGTGGCCGAACGGGACACTGTCATCATCTACACGCATGGGAGCGGCTGGCAGTTTGGGCGGCCAGAAATGTTCGAGGCCAATGCCCAGTGGCTGTCCGAGCAGGGGTTTCACAGTTTTTTCCTCTCGCACCGGCGGGTGCCGCAGAGCGATATCCGTGGCCTGCGGTCGGACATGGCCTCTGCGGTTCTTGCTGTCTCGCAACAGGTGGAAGCCTTGGGGATGGCTGGAAAAAAAATCGTGTTGGCGGGCAACTCGGCAGGTGGCCACCTCTCGGCCTTGGCTTTTTTTGATGAAACGCTGTTGGAGGCCGTTGGACGCTCACCCCGGATGTTCTCGGCGCTGGCCCTCTTTGCCGCTCCGCTCGACCTCGACTGCATGTGGCCTTCTCCGCCGTTGTTGCTGCTCACGAACGGGAAGCGCAACCCCGAGTTCAGCTTGTCCAACCCGATTTTACAAGTGAAAAAAGCGGAAAACAGGCCCGTGCTCATCCTGCACGGCGACATGGACGGTGTGGTGGAATTTGAAAATTCTAGGAGGTTTTACCAGCGGTTGCTGGATTTTGGAAGCACGAACCTGCGCTTCGAAACGCTGCAAAAAGGCTACCATTTGGATTCGGCGAGTTGGTGCATCCCCTCGCATGAAAGCAGCCTGGTTTTCAAAGATTGGTTGTCGCAATTCCAGTAGCCGGGAGCTTCAGCTCCCGCCAGTTGACTAGCGGCTTTGGCTGCGATGAACGAAGAACGAAGAAATGCCGTCCAAGACCATGAACCTGCCCGCAATCCTGAACAGCACCAAAGCCTGCTGGATTAGGAAAAACACCAGCACCATCCCGCCCGACACCATGCCCGATTTGCCCTCGACCCACCAGTAAACCAAGCTGGCCAGCACTTGCAAGGCGCTGAAAATCAAGAAGATAGTGGTTATTTGGAAAAAATGGCGCAGTGCGAAGCCCAGCCCTGTTTTCAATGCTCGCCAAGTGCCAAGCCCCTGTTCGATGATGGCAGTCCGTGCGACCACAAAGGCATTGTTGAGGTAAATGACCCCGATGAACCAGCCCATCGCAATCCAGAGCAGATAAGTTAGCACAGTCTTTTCCGAGTCCATCGTCTCAAAGCTGTTCATCAGGTTGCCGAGGTAGGGCAGCAGGGTAATTGCCGTCCAGAGCAGCACCAACAGCAGGAAGATGGCGGCAATTTTTGCGAAGCGGAAAAAATAGGCCGCACCACCAGCCCAGAAGTCCTGCCATTTCGGCGTCCGTTTCAGCAAGGTAAAAAGCACCCCACCATTGATGAAAATACTGGCCACCGCCCAAACAAGCAGCACCCAGCGCAGTTGGCCGATGAGCGGCGTGATGCTGCCGCCATGCGTGTTCAGGAAATCAGAGAAAACCGTGTGGTCGTAAGCTGGCAGCAACTTGTTGATTTCCAAGGAGTTGCCGATGCTGGCTTCCAGCACGTGCCAGACCTGCATGGCCAGCGGCACGGCCACCAGCAGTTGCAGGGCATAGACCAGCAGCACGATTTTCCAGTGGCGCAGGCTTGTGGTGAAAGCTGTTTTTATGGTAGAAATCATCGTTTTCAAATCAAAAATGCAACGGATTGCATCAAATTTTGCATCCAAAACACTGCCTTCAGCGTGTATTTCCAAAGCACGGTCGTTTCCGGTTTCAGGGTCATGCTGTTGTTGTTCAGGTCCAGGTCGAGTGCGATTTTCTGCTTGGGGTCAATCTGCACCGACTCGATTTTCGACTTGGTTTGATAGGTGAAAACCTTGGTCCTGAGCTGCCCGTCCCAGTTTTCCGTTTTCACCGTACCATCCTCGAACCGGATTTCCACTTCCAAGGGGAAAATCAATTCACCCAAGCGGTGCAGCGTGACCGAGGCCGTGAAATCGCCCGTTGGTTCGCCTTTTTTGAACACAAAGCCACCCTTGCCATCGTCGAAAAGCCCGTGGGGGCTGTAGTTTTCGAGGTTGCTGATTTCCGAGACGGCGTAGTCGCAGACGTCCGTGCCTTGAATCACGCCCTTGAACAGCCAGTCGAAATTATTGCCAAAGGCATTGTTCGGGTGTTGCGCAGCAAACTCGTTGGCCACCGCAAAAAAATCGTTGCCACGGGGGTGCTTGAATTGCCAGCGCTCGAAGTAGGTGCGCATCATTTCGTCCATCGGCTCATCGCCGAGCACGGCCTGCATGGTGCGCAGCATGGTGGCAGTCTTGCTGTAGATAATGCCTTTGTGGCGGGCGTCGTAGGTCCAGCCGGGCTTGTCGGCGTAGTCCTCCTTGGGGTTGGGCATGCCGGTGTACTCGTTGCGGCTCAGTTCCCAATTGCCCATTTGATAGCCGAGAAAGTCCACGTAGCCCGTTTTCTCCCCATAATAATGGTCAATGATGCGGTCTTCGTAGTAGGTGGTCAAGCCTTCGTCCAGCCATGCTTGTTCCTTCTCGTTGCTGCCCAGCATCATCATAAAATACTGGTGTACAAACTCGTGCAGGGCCAGCGATTCCACGTTGCGGATGCCCGATGGCGAGTTCCAGAACGACCCCAGCGTGATGAAGGTCGGGTACTCCATCATGCCACTGCGCAGCCCGTGAAAAGGCGGGTCGGCGATGGTGATGCTGGCAAAAGGGTAGGGGCCTACATGCTCGGTCATGTACTCCAGGCCCTGCTTGATGGCCGTGATGACCCGCTGTGCGTGCATCGAGTGCTCCGGTGGGATGAGCAGCCGGATGTTCACATGCTGCCATTTGTCCTCAAAAACTTGGAAGCCGGGGTAGGCCGTCCATGCAAAATCAATCACATCCTCCACCACGAAGCGGCGGCGGGTGAGGTTGTTGGGCAGTTTCTCCTCGCTCATCAGGCAGCCGGATGCGCCCATGACGAGCTGGCTGGGGGCGGTGATGGTCACGTCGTAATTGCCGAAGTCGCCGTAGAACTCGGTGGTTCGGAAGAACTGGTGGCAGTTCCAGGCCCATTGCCCATCAGGCTCCAATTGCCAAACGCCGAGCTGTGGGAACCAATGCACCCAAAGCGCAAAATCGTCCTTGGAATAGCCCGCACGGGCGATGGTCTTGGGCAGTTTTGCGGAGAATTTTAGGTCAAAAACAGCCGTAGCACCCGGCGGCACTGGCGCTTGCAGGGGCACGAGCAGCACGCTTTGGTCATCCGGGTTTCCATCGTCTGGTTGTACATAACGCATTGATTTGGTGAGGTTTGCGCCGTTTTGCGCTGCAATGTCGTCCACCCGAATCCAGCCCCAAGTGTCTTCGCCACGGCTGCCGATGTTTTGGTCGAAGATATTGCCTCCGCTGCCCTTGAGGAAGGTGCTGCCCATGTTTTTGAACGAATTGAGGTACATGTAGAACCGCAGTTCGGTCACGGGCACGGGTGAGTTGTTCTTGAAAATGACCTGCCCAGTGGAGGTGACCGACTTATTGGCGAGGTCGTACTGCACGTCCATCACGTAGCTGGTGGGGCGGCTGCTTTTGGGCGGGTCAAAGCGAGGGTCGCATTGGCCGGAGGCCGACCAAGCGAGTAGGGTTAACAGGCTGAAAATCAATGCTTTCTTCATCGGTGCAAATAAAGCGCAAAGCGGTGAAAAACTCGAAGCTTAATCTTGAAAAAGCTGGTTCATTGGCGCTACAAAAGGAAAGGATTTGCCGGCTGGATAGTTTTAATGGCCGCCGCCGCATTTGTCTTTTTTGGGTAAAAATGCCCCGGTTTTCGTATCATTTGCCCGTCATTGGATTATTCAGGCATACGTTTACAAAATCAAACAGCATGAAAAATTTATTCGTTTTCGCTTTTTTGTCGGTTAGCTTCGCAAATTGCGGCCAAGATTTGGGCTACCAAGCAGCCATCCAGGGTCAGTGGGAAGCCACGCACTGGGCCATGGCCAATGGTGAAACCCGACCCGTCGAAAGTGTTAGCTTCGATTTCAACGGGGAGGCTTACAGCGCCAAACTGGGGCAGAAGGACGAGGTTGGCAGTTTCCGAATTGATGCCGACAAGCTTTACACAACGGCTGACGGTCAAAAAGAAATCATGGTCAAAATCATGAAACTGACGCCCGATTCATTGGTTTTTGAAATGAACAGGGGCGGGGTTCAAGAGGTTTTGACTTTGAAAAAGTTGTGATTCGTGACTTGTGATTCGTGACTTGTAGCTCGTGGGGCAACTGACGGGGGAGGAAGCTAGACGCAGATTTTTAGACGCAGAAGGACGCAGATTTTTTATGATTTTTATGCTTTTTCCCACCTTCGGTGGAAATGGTTGCCTGCGTAAATTTTTAGGGTCATCCCTGTCCAATCACGAGTCACGCCTCACGAGTCACGCCTCACGAGTCACGCCTCACGA
>JALOMF010000343.1 GCA_025455635.1 Saprospiraceae bacterium
GTGGTAGGAAAAGACAGCGGAAAATTGGAAATCTGGCGAACCAACTTTTCTGTGGTCTCGTCAAGTTTTATGGCAGCGTCGAGGGACTTTTCGGAAAAGGATTCGAGCACGGAAGCATAGTTCCGCTTAGCTGTTTGCGACCAGATGACGGGGAGTATGGGCGTCAGTTTTTGCGGAGCAGTTTGTTTATTTCAGCCCGTACATCCTCATGTGGCACTACCCGTCCTTCTTCGATGTCCTTTAGGCCAAGTTCTATCGTTTCCTTTTCATTATCAGAGATTTCGTCCCACCAGTCCAAAGTGGCGTTTTGCTTTTTAAAAAAGTCCTTGACCTTCTGGAGAAAGGTGACGTCTTCGGTATTGATGATGACTTTGATTCTGGCACTGCCGCTGGGCTTTACAGCAAGGGCGGGTGGTGGCGGGGTGTGGGGAAGGCCCGGCTATTTGTCATAGGCCAAGCCCATACATTTCCCAAAACTTCCCTATTTTTGTCCAAGCTGGTACAATCGCCAATAACCTAAACTTCGTCGAGATGACCATAGATGTTTTAAAATCCGAGGTTCTTAAACTACAACGCACAGAATTGTTCGACTTGGTTCAGTTCATCCTACAATCGCTGAAAGAGAAGGAGGACGCCGGGGAATTGCAGACACCGGATTGGTTGAAAAAGGAGATTTCAAAACGGGCCACCGAAATGAAATCGGGAAATGTTGTCACCTTTTCCGGGCAACAGGTTCACCAAGAAATCATCGAGAAACATGGCTTCGATATACCAGCTTCACTCCTTAGCTAAGCAGGAACTGACCGATGCGGTGGATTGGTACGAGGAGGAGCGCAAGGGCCGTGGTGCCAAGTTTTTCGTCGCTTACCTGAAAACGCTCAAGGCCATTCTTTCCAACCCCACTGCTTTTCCGAAAGACTTTGACGATGTGAGGAAAGCGAACCTGCAAAAGTTCCCCTACACCATTTACTTCGAGGAAGTCGGGAATGAGGTCTTTGTCTATTCCGTATTTCACAATAAGCGAGACCCAGCGGCTTGGAAGAAGAGAGTGCCTTGATTACCTGTTCTCATAAGTATATTTTAGCAGCCCAAAACTGCCGTCGTGCTTGCGGGTTTCCTGCTGGCGCTGCTGCTGGGCTTTACATCAAGGGCGGGGCGTGGGACGGCCCCGGCTCGGCTATTTGTCATAGGCCATACCCAAACATTTCCCAAAACTTCCCTATTTTTGTCCAAACTACGCTAACCAATGGTCATTACGATACATTTTCAATCAGAAAAAGACCTGAAATGGCTGAACAAGATTGTGGCCATTTTAGAGAAAGCAGCCGTGCGCTTCGAGTTGAAGGGGGTATCCACGCCTGCGCCTTCCGATTTGCGGCAGCGGCGGCAGGCGTTCCTGCAAGCAGCCAAGGCATCGGGGGTGATTACTTCCAGCATCGAAATCCCTAGCCGGGAGGAGCGCAATGCCCGATAAATGCTTTTTCGACACGAACTTATGGGTCTATCTAAAGGCCGAGAACCAGTCGCCGAATGACCTGCGCAAGCAGCATGTCGTCAGCCAACTCATTTTAGACTTACCCGAAATTGTGCTTTCCGTTCAAGTCCTGAACGAGCTTTCCAATGTGCTGATGAAGAAGTTTTCGTTTTCGGAAGTTGCCACTGAGAATTATGTGTATGAAATTTGCGGTGAGTTTGAGGTTTCCAACCTAAGCCCAACCATTACCAAATCTGCGCTGAACCTGAAAAGCCGCTATAGCATCAGTTGGTTTGATAGCTTGATTGTGGCTACTGCTTTATCCGCAAAATGCACACTACTTTATACGGAAGACTTACACGATGGGATGGTATTCGAGGGGCGGTTGAAAGTAGTAAATCCGTTTAAGTAAGCCCAATCGCAACAAGCCTGTCTTAGCCGCCCAAAACTCCCGTCGTGCTTGCGAGTTTCCTGCTGGAACTGCGGCTGGGCTTTTCATCAAGGGTGGTGGGTCATACCGCCTCAGCCGATTGCTTGCTGCCAGCCGACTTCTTTTTGCCTTCCTGTTTATCGGCGGTCAGTTTGGCCAGTTTCTTTTGCTGGAAGTAGGCGCTGAGGGCCATTTCCTCTTCGGGGGTCAGTGCGCCTTCGCCTCCGATAAGTCCACGTCAAGTTGTTCTTTTTTATGCTTCATGGCCTGATATTATTGAAAGTATTTGTTGATGAGTTTGAGGGCGTACTACAAAGGATGCACATTGATTTCAGCGATGCCGTCGAAGTCCTTCACATTGTGGGTGCCGATATCGGGGATTTGGTTGGCGATGGCGATGGAGGCGATTTCGAGGTCATAGATTCGGTTTCCTTTGGGCTGGTACTTCTGTAGCAAGGTCTCGAAGATGGCGTGGCTGGAAGGGGTTGGGTACAGCAGGGTGCAATTGGCCATTGCGCTTTGGTAGAACTGCCAAACCTTGGGGAATGGCTCGTTCATTTTTGATAGTACTGCGAAATATTCCGTGATGTTTTTGGTGGTGAGGTAGTAGTCGAAGCCGGGATTGGTCAGAAAGGTAACCGCCCGTTGGTGAAAGGCAGAATTGGCATCGTAGGCATAGACCAATATGTTGGAGTCAACCAGTTTCTTAGTCTTCGTGGGCATATTCACGGATGTTTACGTGGTCCAACTTTCCGGAGAGGTTGCCAATGCCGAATGCCCAAGCCGTTTTCACTGCTTTAGGCTGTTTTTTCGGACTGATGATTGGGTTGAAATTGAAGTGCTTGAAACCACTTTCCTTGAGCAGTTGGAGCAACCGCAAGAATTCTTCGGCTGTTTCGAATTGGATGGTAAACGCTGCAGTCATTGCTGTTAATTTTAGAACAAAAATAAGGAATTGAATCCTATTTCGACAAGCATGTTTTAGCCACCAAAAAACTGCCGTCGTGCTTGCGGGTTGGCTGCTGGCACTGCCGCTGGTATTTCCATCAAGGGCGGGGGTGGTTATTTGGTAGGCATAAGTGATAAAATTATCACTCAAAGGGATTCAGCACTTCCAGCCCATCCAAGCCAGTAAAATCGGCAATATTTCGGGTTACTACGCTGCAATCGTTCAAAATGGCAGTGGCTGCAATGATGGCATCTGGCAGCTTCATCCGCCGAGATTGCCTTAATTCTATCACTTTCATCACCACGGAATCAGCGATTGGCAAGCGGACGAGGACGTTCAGCAGTGCTTCGGTTTCCTGCTTTTCGGTAAGGTCAGAGAAGGCATATCCCAATGTTTCCATCAAGGAAATATCTGAGACGAAAAGGAGGTCATCGGGTAGGATAAAATTATCGGGTGCCAGCTTTTTTATGCAAGGTAGATGATGATATTGGAATCGAGCAGGAGCTTACGACCATTCATCACGCTGTTGTTTTTGCCAATCGGCTGGGTCTGCTATTTGCTGGAAAAGCGGCTTGGTCTGTTCTTGGAGCACCTGCTTCATCAATGCGAGTTGGTTGGTGGCCGGCAAGGGTGCTTGTTCAAGTGTCGAAGCATCAGGTGTTGCTGTTGTCGGCTTCACGATACGCACGTACTCCAATGTGCTGAGGAATTTGAGCAGCACTTGGTAACGGCTTTCTTCGATGTTTAAAATAAGCTGTTGCATACTGGTGGTTTGTTGCAAAAATAGGGGAAATAATTGGTGTCCTGAAAATTTAACATTAGTTCTCAATGAGTATTTTATTGATTCCTGTCCTGACTTCTTCATGTGGTACGACCCGGCCTTCCTCGATGTCCTTTAGGCCGAGTTCAATCATTTCCTTTTCGTGGTCAGAAATTTCGTCCCACCAGTCCAAAGTGGCATTTTGCTTTTTGAAAAAGTCCTTGTTTTAGCTCCCCAAAACCGCCGTCGTGCTTGCGTTCAGCTAATTCGATTATAAGGTGGTCAATAATCAAAATCCCTCGGCTCGCCCAGCAGTTCCCTGCCAGTCAGTACCGATTCTATTAGGTTATTTCGCAAGTTAAAACTATCCAGCTTACTGAGGTCGGGGTCGGCTTTCGCCAATTGCCGCATGACGTAAGCCTCATGGTCGTCGCCAATATCTTTGTGGTAATGCCGCCAGATTCGGGGGAGGGCAGCGGCGATTTTCCGGTTGCGGTATCGGACTACGGTCAGCCGCAGCGACTCTTTCCAGTCGGCATGTGGCACTAAGGAAATTGGTTCAGAAATGCCCTTCAAATACTCGAAGTCGGAGTCCAATCCAAAGTCATCATCAAACGAATAAAGGAATTTGACATGGGAAATGACCGCTTGTAGGGTCTCATCCGGCTCAAATCGTTTGGCAAAATCCAGCTTAGCCTCGTAATCGAAGAGCGAAGGTTTGTCCAATTCAGGGTCTCGGACGTATGCCGGTTGGTTGGGGTTGTTGTGCCTGCGGAATGCATCCCGATAGTGCTCTTCCATTTCGCCTTTCACATCTGGCAGTTGCATAAGGTAGCCCGTCCCGACCTTTTCATCGTAGAACTCGTACCATGGCGGCAGGTTGGGGAAATCACCATCATATTCCTCCATTATCTCATCATATTCCTGCCACTCGGATAGCTCATAATCTACTTCGAGGTCATCGGCATCGGGGCTATTCAAAAATTGGCAGTATAGCTCCACTTCCTGCAAGCTAACAGGTGGTAGGAATGGGCATTCCATCACGTGCCCTCTGCCGAATATCTCGAAATCATAGGCAATCTTAATCAAAGGCAATTCGAGTTTTCCCGCCCGCCACTCGCATTGGAGGTTGAACAGCTTTTTTTGCTGGATGTGCTCCAAGGCTTTCCTGGCCAGCTTGTTGAACTCCTTATTATCCGGCTCGTAGTTGTTGAAGTGGCTATTGGGATGCGATAAAACCGAGTGACGGTAGCCGGCATAGGTTTCAATAAAGCCATTAACTTCCCAATTTCGGTATTGGCTGAACCATTTTTTCATGCGTTCGTCCCTCTCGAGTTGCTGGTGGATTTTGTCGGCAATTTCTTCTTTGGTAGGTATGCGTGGTGCTGACATATCTGTTGGATTTAGTATAGCAATGAGGTAAAGATGGCGAATAATTTTTATACCTCCAAAATTGTGCTCATTTCACAAGCTGACGCAGGGTCTTCCCAGTTCCGCTCGTTCGTTCCCACGCTCCTCATTTACACGAAAACCCACGCCCACCTACACATTCCAGCCAGTTCACATCATTCCGTAATATCAACGCCCGCTGCTCGATAATTTGCGCTTCAAACGAGG
>JALOMF010000344.1 GCA_025455635.1 Saprospiraceae bacterium
TCCAAAATAGGCTGTTCGCTCAGCCAACCCGACGGCGCTTCCAATGTGAGGTGCCGTTTTTTTTTACCCAAAATAGTGGAGGCGGCACACCCCAAAAAAGCAGCAAGGTGGCCATCTTGATTAATTTTTATTGGAAAATACATTTAGAAATTTTGCCGACACTGCCTACCTTTGCACCCGTTTTTGAGCATTTACGGGAGTGCCAATCAGTACTCCCCCCCCGAACACCATCAATCCTAAAGTCTTTCAATCCTTCAATCCTTTATACAATGGGAAGAGCATTTGAATACCGTAAAGCCACTAAAATGAAGCGTTGGGCAGGCATGGCCAAAGCGTTCACACGGGTGGGCAGGCAGATAGCCCTGGCCGTAAAATCGGGCGGCGGCGACCCCAACTACAACCCACGCCTGCGCATGGCCATCCAGAACGCCAAGGCTGCCAACATGCCAAAGGCCAACGTGGACAATGCCATCAAAAAAGCAACCTCCAAGGATTCTGAGAACTACGAAGAAGTCGTGTACGAAGGCTACGCCCCGCACGGCATAGCCATTTTGGTGGAAACCGCTACCGACAACACTACCCGCACCGTGGCCAACGTCCGCCACGTGTTCTCCAAGTACGGCGGCTCCCTGGGCACTTCTGGCTCCGTTGATTATATGTTTTCCCGCAAGGCCATTTTTGCTGTCGCAAAAACCGCCATCGCCGACCGTGACGAATTTGAGCTGGAAATGATTGATGCTGGCTTGGAAGAAATCAGGGAAGAAGACGACCAATTGCTCCTGATTGCTGGCTTCACCGATTTCGGAACCTTCACAAAAGCACTGGAGGACAAGGGAATCGAAATCCAGGAATCAAGGTTCGACAGGATTCCGGCCATGCTCAAGAAGCTCACCGACGATGAGGTGGAGGAAGTCATCAAATTGATAGAAAAAATGGAAGAAGACGACGACGTGCAGAACGTTTTCCACACCATGGACATGTCTGAGTAGGCACCCAGGGCTTTTCCTACTCACACACAAAAAAAGCTGTAACCAATTGTCATCCAATCGGTTACAGCTTTTTTATTTATCGAAAACCGAAATTTTACCAGCTCAGGTCATCGTCGAAGCGGGGCATACTGCGAGGTGTATGCCTAAGCTGGCTGTTATCCTCTTCAATTTCTTCATCCGCCGCTTTGGCCTCCTGCCTGCGGTGACGTGGTGGCCTAGGCTCATTTAGCCCTTCTTCCTCACGGGCCTCCCATTCATCATGCCTACGGTCAAACTCTTCGTAGTCAAAATCAGGCATCAGCTCCGTTTTAATATAAGAAACGACCTCTTCCAGGTTAGCCAAAAAGCGGTTGAAATCCTCTTTGTAGAGAAAAATCTTGTGCCTTTCGTAACCATCCCCGTCGAAGCGCTTGGTGCTTTCGGTGAGCGTCAGGAAAAAATCGTCGCCCTTGGTTTGGCGAACGTCGAAGAAATAGGTTCTCCGTTTACCAGCATTCATTTTTTTGGAGTAAACACTCTCAAATCTTCTGTCTCTGTCCACTGGATGAAGGATTTTAGTGAAGTAAAAATGCCCGGTGCCGCAAAACTGTTTCAGGCAAAAGACCTGACAAATGTAGGGAATTGGTTGAGACTGCAAAATATCTTTGCGCCTTACGTGTTTTTTTGGCTAAAATCCTTGGCCAAACCCAGATTGCCCCGCAAGACTATTTCGACTTAATCTAAATAAGCCTTGGTTTGAACATAGATTTTTGCAGCTATTTCCTAATTTCAAACCTTTTATAACTTTGCCACACTTTGAAAGAAAGTTTGGTGAATCCATACGACCCACCCTATTTTACTTTCAGCAAGCCGTACATCGGCATCAACGAAAACGATTGACTATAATGCATCTAAGCATGAGAAAGGGTTTTAATAGGCTCCACTTGGTTTTTTCATTTTTGCTTTTCTTACAGCTGGCACAAGCACAATCCCAGACAGGCGGCGGCAATAGCAGCTTCACAACCCTGTTGCTCGGAATTGTCGTGCTCATTGCTTTTTTCATCATTTACCAAGTTTCTGACAACTTGGTCCGCATCGAAGCCAAAAAAAGCGGGCTTGACAGTGAAGATGATGCACTGGCCATGATGCCCGGTAAAAACGGATTCTTTCAAAAGAAAAAACCTGCCTACGTCAAGGGACAGTACGTGGCACTCAAGCAGGGCCACAACATCCTGCTGGAAGGGGAAGCCAAAGGCCCCGTTCAAGCTGCCAATGTGAAGACTTTTGCGGTGCAGCCCCAAAACTTCAGGGGCATGTCGCCGATACCAAAGGTGGAGGTTGAGGTAGGCAATACCGTAAAAGCTGGCGACCACCTGTTTTTCGACAAGAAAAACCCTGATGTGAAATACGTTTCTCCCGTAAGCGGCGAAGTCATCGCTGTGAACCGGGGCGAGCGCCGCTCCATCGCCAGTATCGTGGTGCTGGCCGATAACCAGCAGCAGTACAGGTCGCTCAACGCACCGAACCTTGACACTTGCAGCCGGGAAGAACTCGTGAGCTTCCTGCTCGATGCAGGCGGTTGGGCACTGTTGCGCCAGCGCCCATTCGATGTGATTGCCAACCACCACGAAGTACCTGAGAACATCTTCGTCTCCACGTTCGATACTGCCCCATTGGCACCCAACCTCGACCTCGTCATGGAGGGCCGGGGCGCTGCCTTCCAGCGGGGCCTCGATGTGCTGGGCAAACTGACCAAAGGCCGTGTCTGGCTGGGCCTCAATGCTAATGGCGACGCTGCCCCTAGCCCGATTTTCACGGAAGCTGCAGGCGTGGGCAAATGCTGGTTCAGCGGCAAGCACCCCGCTGGCAATGTGGGCGTACAGATTCACCACATTGCTCCCATCACCACCAAGTCAACCGTTTGGACGGTGAACGTGCAGGACGTGGCGACCATCGGTGCGCTGTTTACCGAAGGAAAGTACAATGCCGAAAAAGTAGTAGCGCTCACTGGCGCTGAACTGAAAGTGGCCAAGTACGTGCGCACCTTCACAGGCGCAAATATTGGTGAACTATTGGATGGGAACCTTGCCAGCGACAACGCCCGCATCATTTCGGGTGACGTACTGAGCGGCATCAAGACCTCCACCGACAACTACCTCAATTTCTACGATGACCAAGTGACCGTCGTGGAGGAAGGCAATTTCCATGAAATGTTCGGGTGGCTGCTGCCAGACTTGGCGACGCCAAGCGTGTCCAAGGCGCTTCCCGGCACCCGTTTCCCCGACACCGTTTTCAAAGCGAACACCAACATGCACGGCGAGCCTAGGGCTTTCGTCGTGACTGGCCAATACGAAGAAGTGCTGCCGATGGACATTTACCCTCAGCACTTGATGAAAGCGATTTTGACCAATGATTATGAAAAAATGGAGGGTCTTGGAATCTACGAGCTAATCGAGGAGGACGTAGCACTCTGCGAATTTGCATGCACGTCGAAGCAGCCCTTGCAGAAAATCCTGCGGGATGGCTTGGACATGGTCAATGAATCGGCGTAGGCAATTGTTACCACTGCTGCATTGTTTTAAATAAAGCCTGTTTGACAATCCAGCATTTCTGACAATTATTACAATCAAAAGCAATCCAACTATAAATGAGCAGTTTACTCGAAAAAGTAAAAAAGTTTGAGCCGCCGAAGGAGAAGAAGTTCTTGCACACACTGTACGACGGCTTTTTCACCTTCCTATTCACACCTGACCACACGACACACGGCGTGGGTGTACACATCCGTGACCGGATGGACCTCAAGCGCACGATGGTGATGGTGGTGCTGGCGCTCCAATTGTGCTATGTTTTTGGCACCTACAACATTGGCCACCAGCATTTTGTGGCCCTTGGTGAGCACACTTCGTTCACGTCTGCCATGCACTTGAAGCTGTTCCACGGCCTCATAAAAATGCTTCCGATTTTCATCGTCACGCACGTAGTGGGCCTCGGGATTGAGTTTTACTATGCCGCCCGCAAGGGGCATGCCATAGAGGAGGGCTTCTTGGTAACGGGAGCGCTGATTCCGCTCATCATGCCGCCCGATATTCCGCTTTGGATATTGAGCCTATCCGTTGCCTTCGCCGTTATTTTGGGCAAAGAAGCCTTCGGTGGCACGGGCATGAACGTGGTGAACATTGCACTGCTTGCACGGGCCTTCGTGTTCTTTGCTTATCCTGGTGAGATTTCCGGCGACCGCTGCTGGGTGTCCGGCCTTGAGTTCGATGGCGCAGTGGCCTCAGGTGAGGTTTACGGGTGGGCGCACCACCTGAGCGATGGTCTGTTCAAATGGCTCGGCGTGGCCACCTTCGGTGAAGGGGGCGGCGCCGTGGTGGACGGCTGGAGCGGTGCAACCCCGTTGGCGCTGGCCAAAACAGGGTGGGAAAGCGTGACAGCACATTACTCCTCGCTCCAGATGCTTTGGGGCGGCATCCCCGGTTCGGTGGGCGAAACTTGCAAACCTGCCATCTTGGTCGGTGCATTGATACTTATTGCTACGGGCATCGCCAGTTGGCGCATCATGTTGTCCATGTTTTTGGGCGCAGCCTTCATGGGTATCGTGTTCAACTGGTGGGGCCACGATGTGCAAATGGACATACCTTGGTACTTCCATTTTTACATGGGCAGCTTTTTCTTTGCAATGGCGTTCATGGCCACTGACCCCGTGACTGCGGCCAGCACCAATACGGGCAAATGGATTTATGGCTTCGGCATCGGCATGTTGGGCATCATCATCCGAGTGATGAACGCCGCCTATCCCGAGGGCTGGATGCTCGCCATCCTGTTCATGAACGTATGGGCACCGCTGATTGACCACTTTGTGGTGCAGTCAAACATGAAGCGCAGGGCAAAAAGGGCTGTTGCCGCTTAAATCCGTAAGATTCAGAGGCTTAGGCAGGAAGAAAACACTTGCCAATCCTTTTTTTAAACAAAAAAAATCACAGCCGTGAATAACAGATATGTCATCATATACACCCTCGTCATGACGCTTGTTGTGTCAGTGGTACTTGCTTTTGTGGTAAAAGGCTTGGAGCCAGCACACGTAGCCAACGAAGAGGTTTTC
>JALOMF010000345.1 GCA_025455635.1 Saprospiraceae bacterium
GACGGGTCGACGAAGTCGATTTTGCTTTGGTTACTTTTGCTTTGGTGGGTTAACGGAAGTTGTTATGTTTGTATCGTGCATATCCGCTTGTTAGTGGCGGCAATTGGTGCAAATTTGGGTCTATTGCCGATGCTGGGTCGGAGGCATAGGTAGTTATTTAAAATTATTGATTCATGGATAATCATCAATTTAAAGAGATGGCAATCTTCAATTTCGCTGCATGGATGGATGGAGGAAGTGTTACTTTTAATTGCGTAACAAAAGACGGAAAGAGCTTTGTAATTGAAATAACTCAACATGTAATATTTAAAATACCTAAAGGAGTTGAAGGGATAATGAAGCTGCCTGGCCGAATTTACATGAATAACTCATTAATTCCCGTGCGTTCGGAATTAGAAATGAAATTAATATCTGAACTCAAAGAGGTGGTCAACAGAAAAGGCGGGCTTGGAAGCATGGATAAAGCTTGTCTCGTACACCATCTCAATTATATTGACTCAGAACAATACGTAATAAACAGTATAAACCATAGCGAATAACAACTAATGCCAGAAAACAATCAAAAGTGGTATTATAGAACTTTAAATATAGTTAATGGGTGTATTTAAAATGAGATTCTCTCCCAAAAGTTTTTTTTACGCCACCTTCGGGTAGCTGCAAAACGTTAGCCCTCACGCCTCCACAAAATACATCTCCACCTCCCCCTTCCTGGCTACAAACCGAGCCAACCATCATAGAACGCCTTGGGGCTGGAGATTTTTATACCCCGACATTCCTCAAAATCAAAATGGTGCATGTTGCCAGAAACGATGTTTCCAGCATCGGCAGCAACCGCAATTTCAAGCACTCGGTTATCCGGCTCGTCTTTGATGATGGTAATGACTTCGGTGGGTTCGGCCACTACTGCAATAGCTTTCAATGCTTTTAGCAGTTGTTTGGCTTTCTTGGGGAAGTCTGGATATTTCTTTGCAAATCGTACACGCTGTGAAACCTCCTCGTATTCTTTTAGGAGCAGGGGCGATAGGCAAATCCGTATTTCACCGGTCAAGACCAATTCATTGAAGATTTTGTAGGGATACCCAAATTGGCCAATGATGGCTGATATGAAAACATTGGTGTCAATGACCACCCGGTTATTTTCCATGCCGGTAGTCGTTGATTTCTTGGTCAATTTCGGCCTCCGTCATCTGTTCCAACGGTGTGGTAGCCGCTACACGGTTCATCTCATCGAACAGCTTTTTTGCTTTAACGTATTTGTCGAAAAACTCCACATTGGCGATGAAATCCATGGAATTGAGCAATTCCATCAGGAGTTTCGCCTTTCCGGGCTGGTTAAGTTTTATGACTAAGGTATCCATTTGTTGCAGGTAATTTCAGCAAATTTAAGCAAAATAAACATGATTTTACGTGGAAATTCTGCATCGTGTTCACCCCTCCACAAAATACATCTCCACCTCCCCCTTCCCCTTCGCCGCCAACCGGCCCCGTGGGAGCAGGTGAATTTGCTTCAATAAATCTCAATCAAGCCCTGGTGTTCGCTTTTATCAAGCGCCTCGATTCCATTTCGACTTTCTATCAATAGTGCTGCAACCTGTTCGGATGCCAAGTTCCCCCGGCGAATGAGAATGATTTTCGGTGGGAATCCTCGCAGCATCAAAGGGTTGGCAAAATCCTCGTCATTGGTGACGATACTATATTGGTTTGCCTTCGCCCATTTCCAAATATCCTTATCACTAGCCGGGATAGCCAGCCCAGTTCTTGTAACATGTTCAACGCCAGGGAAGTCAATGGACAGCTTTTTTACAATCCTCCATGAAAGGTTTGCATCAAGCAACAGTTTCATGCGGCGGCAAGGATTTTAGTGCTTTCCTCCCTGTTTGCCGCAAAAGCCAACGCCGCCCGTATCGCCTCAATGCTCAATTCCGGGAAATCCTCGATAATTTCCTCGTTCGTCATGCCAGCCGCTAGCCAGCCCAGTATATCGCCTACGGAGATGCGGGTATTTTTGATGCAAGGCTTCCCAAATCGGATGTTCGGGTTGATGCTGATATATGCTCGGAAGTTTTCCATAGAAAAGGTAATGAATGATGGGCAACGATGCCCAGCCACGAAATTAAAGGGATTCCCTGAAATACCCAAGCTGTGCCTCTTCATCCCTCGCTCCTCACCCCTGAAACAAAGTACATCTCCACCTCCCCCTTCCCCTTCGCCGCCACTCGGCCTCGTGGCGTACAGGTGAATTTCTCCTTCACCAGCGCATAAGTCGCCTCCGAGATGTTCACCTTGCCCGGCTCGCCGCTGGACTCCATGCGGGCGCCCATGTTCACCGTATCGCCCCAGATGTCGTAGGCGAACTTCTTCTGGCCCACCACGCCCGCCACCACTGGCCCCGTGTGTATGCCGATGCGACAGACGAAGACGGGCTTGCCTGCCGCCCGGTTTTTCTCGCCGAATTGCTGCATGAACACCTGCATTTCCAGCGCTGCCCGCACCATGTCCTCGGCGTGGGTGGTGGTCGGTTCGGGCAGGCCAGCAGCGCAGAAATAGGCATCGCCGATGGTCTTAATCTTCTCAATGCTGTATTTGCCGACGATGTCGTCGAAGGCCCGGAAGCACTCGTCCAGTTCGGCCACCAGTTCCTCTGCGCTGATTTGCTCGGAGATGGCCGTGAAGCCCTTGAAATCGGTGAAAAGCACCGTGACGGAATCGTAGCGGCGAGCCTTGGCCTTGCCGTGCGCCTTCAGTTCTTCGGCGGTCTGGGCGGGCAGGATATTGAGCAGGAGGTCGTCCGAGCGCTTTTTTTCCCGTTGGATGGTTTTGTTCTTGCTGAACAACGTGAGCAGTAAAATGGCCAGCAACCCTGCTCCGCCGAGCACCGAATAGAACCGGGTGCGCTCGCTGCGCAATTTGGCTTCCTGCAATTGCAGCGCCTGCTGCTGCCGCTCAATTTCTTGCTGTTTTTTGCGGTCGGTGTAAACGGCTTCCCGGCGTTGTTCGGCCACCAGCCGCTCCTCCGTGAAGGTCGAGTAGCGCAGCTCGTCGTACTGCTCCCGGTATTGGTAGGCTGCCTCGAAATTGCCCATTTTGAAGTTGATGCGGGCGAGGTCTTTCAGGCCGTTCTGTTGGTATTTCAGGTCGTTTATTTCCTTCGCAATGGCGTAGTAGCGTTGCGTGTAGTCCAGTGCTTCGGGGTAGCGCTTCTGCCTGCGACGCACGTCGGCGATACCGTTGTAAACCTCCATGATGCCCGCCCGGTCTTCCAGTTTCTCCCTGATTTTCAAGGACTTAGCGAAATATTCCTCCGTCTGCGCCCAAGTCTTTTGCGCCAGCGCCGGGTCGCCTTTTTTATCATAAAAACTGCCGAGGTTCTTTAGGACATAACCAATATTGTTGAAGATTTCGGCCTGCCCTTCCTCGTCTTCCAGCCGTTGCCGGATGGCAAGTGCTTCTTTGAAAATGGTCAATGCCTTTTCAAAATATTGCTGCGTTTCTTGGGTAAAACTATCAAGGTCCATCAAGTCTTCGCCCTGCGAGTCGTTGAGGTTGGCGAGGTTGTTGAGCACGCTGGCTACCTGCCATTCGTTGCCGAGGCTGCGGTTCAGGTCGAGGGATTTCTGGTAGGCTATTTCGGCATCTTTGAAACGGTCGGTTTCCGTGCGGATGTTCCCGACGATGTTCCAGGCATTGGCCACGCCTTCGGCATTTTCTTCGGGGTCGGTGGCTTCGAGGTAGCGGAGGATATTCTCGTTGGCTTCTTGGTAGTCGCCCATTTTCTCCAGCACGTTGGCGATGTTGTAGTAGGCGTTCACGGCACGGGCCGAGTCGCCGACCTCCCGCCGCAGTTGCTGCGATTGCTGGTAATCGGCCAAGGCACCGAGGTAGTCGCCCTTGTTTTCCTTGACGTTGGCGATATTGTTCAGCAGCTTGGCCACACCCGTGCGGTCGCCGAGTTGTTCCCGTATTTTCCGGCTTTTTTGAAAAAAATCAATCGCTACGTCTGGCTCCCCGTGGATGTCGGCCACCACACCCCGGAAGTTGAGGGCATTGCCTTCGCCTTTTTTGAAGCCCAGTTTTTTGGCCAAAACCAGCGCCGAATCGAGGTGGGCAATGGCCGTTTTCGGGTCATCGAACTTGAGTTCCCAAGCAATATCGTTGAGGAGATTGACCCGGTTGGTGTCGGGTCGGGCGGTTTTCAGCAGTCGGGTAAGGCTATCAGCCACGGGGTTTTGCTGCGCCATTGCGAAGCAAGGCAGGAACAGGAGGGTGATATGAATGGGCCAGTTTCTCGGCATCGAGCCAGTGTGTCTGTTTTTTGCGGTGCAATATAGGCTCAATCTCTATCAACAAAAAAGGCGTTGGCTGAAATGATTTTCCGCCAACGCCCATCATGTCATTAAAACAACAGTTGTTATTAAAGCACGACCCAACGAAGCACCGCCCTTTGGTTCCCGTCCTGCAAGGTCACGCTGTAGGTGCCGGATGGCAGCTCCTTTGGCAAGCTGATGGTCTTGCGATCGGTGTTGCCCGAAGCCATTTGCCTTCCAGTTGCATCGAAAACCGCCCAGACCACCTCGCCTGTCAGCGATTTGATGGATAAAGTGGCCCCATTCGCATTGGACGGGTTCGGAACGATGACCGCCCCGAATACGTTCTGCCCGGTTTCAGTTGTGGCGCTGGCCCCTTCCACAGTGAATTGGTAGGAAGTGCTGCATCCGCCATCTTCTGTGACGGTGAGGCCGTAGGTGCCTGGGGCAAGGCCAGATATGCTCTGTGACGTTTGCCCATTGCTCCATAGGTACTGGTAGCCGCTGCTCGAGCCGCCCACTACGTGGCTGACTGAGATGCTGCCGTTGTTGCCGCTAGTGGCATTTTCAATGGTGGCTTCCAAGCCGATGCCCGGCAGCACGGGCAGTTGTATGTGTGCCGTGTCGCTGGCGTAGTCCTTGTTGTAGGCCACTAAAGCCAATTGGCGAGTGCCTGCCGTGGCAGTTGCAGCGGCGTTTTGGTAGTACAAAGACTGGCGCAGCCAGTCCATCAGTTCGGTATTGGAGGCTTGG
>JALOMF010000346.1 GCA_025455635.1 Saprospiraceae bacterium
ATTGGCTGAAGCAGGCATCGAACTGTTGCTGGTGGACAACTCGGAAGTGATAAAGGCCGAGGGTGGGGTCACTTGTTGTAGCATCCTGCTGAACGTGGATGAGGGCGAGGACTGATTTTTACCCCAAAGCCAGCTCTCCATAGGAAAATATGAACCATACGGCTGGCGAAAAACGTGGATTTGCAGCAAAAAAAAAGCCGCTGGGGTCAACCCATCGGCTTGAATTATAATCTCATGAAAAGAAATGACAGTTTATGATGGCTTTGTAGGCATTGCCTTTAAGGACGCTATGCCGTTCGGGGTATATTACAAATAGCGTATTTTCAATATTCGTGCCAACAGGGAATAATTGTTTTTTTAAATATGAAAACGGGTTCAGCCGAACCACTGACGTAGCAAAAGGGGAAATGAAAATTTTTGAGTTCAAGAGACACAAAAATCTGATAATGAGCCGATTACGCCTTTTGTGTAAAAGTATCACCGGGTGTTATTTTTTTTAAAATAATTGACATTATGTTAATCAAAGGACAAAAAGCCTTTGTCTTACCCTGAAAAAGGTTGGCCACCAAAAGTGAGCGAACGGCCATCCAACCTGAAGTCTGACGCCTGATTAACTCAAATCAATCAAGAATTTGTAGAACCCATCGCCCTTGGCCAGCGGGATGGGATGACGTTTGTGGGGGAGTAGTTGGGGTTGAACTGAATGCACTAAAAATTTCCAAAGCCTCGGGGAACTTGCACCTTGAGCGCATCATGGGTAGAGACTTGAGAATTTCCACCATTATTCAAGTCCAAATTTATAAATCGGTACAAATCAAGCCATTTTAAGCCGATGTTTGTCCATCATTTCAACTTTCCACCTGACTTATGAAAAAATCCATTTCCATTTTCACACTGCTGTTGGCCGCATTTTTCGGCACGGCACAAACCACTGATTGGGCAACCGATGTTGCCCCCATCGTTTACGACCACTGTGTATCTTGCCACCGAACTGGTGGCATCGGGCACTTCCCGCTGGAGACTTGGGCGGATGCCGTCAGCGCCTCGCAAATCATCCTGCCAGCTACCCAGTCCCGCTACATGCCGCCCTACCGGGCCAACCCAGCCTACCGACACTTCCGGGAAGAAAACTATTTAACCGATGCGGAAATCCAGACCCTGCAGGACTGGGTGAATGACGGAGTGCCTTCAGGAGACCTTTCCCAAGCGCCAGCACTGCCCAATTTCCAGAATGGCAGCCAACTCAGCAGCGTGGACTTGGTGCTGGAGACGCCTGCGTTCACCGTTTTCCAGCAGAGCGACATCTACCGGGCCTTCGCCATCCCGACCGGGGTGGCCACCGACCGGTTCTTCAACGAAATCGAGTTCATGCCCGGCAACGACGAAATCATCCACCACATCGTCGTTTACACCGACCCGACCAACGAGCCGCTGCTGCTCGACCAAGCCGACCCCGGCCCAGGCTGGTCCACCAACGGCATGGTGGGCAACCTCACCCAAAATGCCTCGCTGGTGGCGGAGTGGACGCCCGGTGGCACGGTCATCAAGATGCCCCCGGCCTTCGGCTACCGCATCCCGGCCAACGGGTACTTCATCGTGGAAATCCACTTTGCCCCGGGCCACCTCAACGAAACAGACGAAGGCTCCATCGTGAACCTGCGCCTGACCCCCGACGAGCCACGGGAACTCTACTATGGCGTATTGGCGGCGGCAGAGGAAGATTTTGGCCTGGTGAACCCGCCCTTCCTCATTCCCGCCAACACGGAACATACCCTGATAGCCGAAATGAAGGTGTCGGATATTTCCCCAGTGCCACTTTCCCTGTTCACGCTCACGCCACATGCGCATGTTTTCGGCAAATCGTTCAAGGCGTTCTCATTCAAGACCGGCGCCAACCCCGATACCATCCCATTAATTGACATCCCCAAATGGGACTTCTACTGGCAAGGCACTTATACCTTGCAAAAGCCCGTGAAGCTGCCCCTGAACTACCGCACCCGTGCCTACGTCACCTACGACAATACCACCAACAACCCCAACAACCCCAACTCGCCACCCCTTGACGTGACCTGGGGCGAAAGGACGACCGATGAGATGCTCTACTTGTTCGCTTCCGTGGCAGTCTATGAACCGGGCGACGAGAACATTGTCCTCGACAGCAGCCTGCTCGTCAGCGCAGCGCCGGAGGTGGTTTTTCAGGACAATGATTTTATTGTCCCAAACCCCATCAACCACGTGCTGGACATACGGGCGAAGGAGCCGATAGCGGGCATGGCTGATTTTATCATCACCGACATGAGCGGCAGGGTGCAGCGACAATGGCGGGAATTGAACATGGCGCACAGCCGCACCTCGGTGTCCGATTTGATGCCGGGCGTTTATGTGCTGCAAATACGGCAGGCGGGGAAGGTGAGCAGTTTTAGGCTGTTGAAAATATGACGGGGGAACCCTTCGTAGGATTGCAAATGGGAAAACCACTGAAAAGCAATTTTACGAAGGTTTTTTTTACAGGTCACCAACGAACCAGTTTAAAAGATTTGCATTGACTGCATTAAACTGTCGGCTACCTTTCCGAACTGGCCGCTCCCGATTTTTACCAAAAAACAAATCAAAAAAAAACTTGTTAGGAGCATTTCATAACTCCTTGATTTGCGAAATGAATTTTAAAATCACCCTTTTTTTGGCAATTATTTGGTCGCAGACCCTTGCCCAAACCATCCAACTTCCGCTTGACCCAGGCCGCTACGCTGGCGCAAATAGCTTCGTTGCAGCAGCGAATGGCGCATGGACGTACAGCAGCGTCGTGCTGCCGCCGTCCATTTTCGTCGGGGCGGGCAAAACGAGCAACCTGACGTCCATTTCCCCTTCGCAGGGTGTTTTGTGGAGCTACGACTACCAATACACCAAGACCTCCTTCCCCAGCCGATTGGCCAATTTTCAAGACGGCTACCTCATGGCGGGCTTTGTTTTCGACGGCAGCCAAAACAAGTCGCTGGTGCGGCTCGACGCCTCGGGCGAGGTGCTTTGGTCAAAACGCTATGGCAGCCCCGATGACGTGGACACGGTCAACCAAGGAATCACGCAGGCCATCGAACTGACGGACGGCAATATCGCCTTGGCGGGCGGGGCCGCATCCTTTGCCAGCGACCAAGGGGACAACGACTTTTTCCTGGCAAAAATCGCCAGCGATGGGAGCCAAATCTGGGGCAGGCGCTACTGTTTTTCCTGCGGCGGGAACCGTGAAACCATTTTCGGGAACCTGGTAGAAACCACCGATGGCGGATTCTTGCTCACCGGCAGTTACCTGCCTTTCCCCTCCAGCGGCCAACAGATTTTGCTACTGAAAACCAATGCCGATGGCGACACCGAATGGGTAAAAAGCTTCGACGACCCCGTCGGCAGTTTCATCAACAGCAACGACCGGGGCGTTCAGGCAATGGAGCTTCCGAACGGCAACTTCGCCCTCATCGCCAACCAAGTGGAGGTTTTTCAAAACAGTGCGGGCATCGTAGCTGAAATTGACCCGGACGGCAACCTCATCCGTGCGCTGAAAATCCGAATAGCGCCGGGGCGGGCATTTACCCTCCAACTCAACAAAGCCGTCAACGACGGCAACGAAGCCCTCGTCATCGCCGCTGGCGTCACGCAGGATTCCACGCCCGACCTTTCCTTAGAGCAAAACCTGCTCTTCAAGCTCAACTGGGACGGCTCCATCGCTTGGCAGCACAATTATTACGATGAAATATTGGTCGGATTCGGAACGGCCAGTTCCGATTTATTGCAGACGGCAAACGGTGGCTTTGCCCACCTGACCAATTTCTCCGAAGGCTTCGACAATATTTACCCCATCCTCATCCTGACCGATTCGCTCGGTGAAACGGGCTGCGAACTGCCCGTCAACCTGTCGGTGGAAACGGGTTTGCAACTCAACGCACAGAACCTCACGGTGACAACCGACCCAACCGACCCACCGACTGACTACCCAATTACCAAAACTGCTTTTGATTTTGACCTGCAAACACCCAGCTTTGAACCGCTTGCGGATACCTCGATTTGCAGCCCGGACACGATTTTATTGAACCTCATCGCTGAAAACATTGACACTTACGAATGGAGCACGGGCGCTACCACCTCCCAGGTTTCCGTGACGGACACTGGTCTTTATATCGTCACGCTTTCCAACCTGGACTTTTGCTTTCAGTTCGTTGACAGCGTTTTGGTGACGCTCAAGCCTGAGTGCGACTCGACGGTGCAGCTGGGCATCCCCAACGCTTTTTCGCCCAATGGGGATGGCACAAACGATACGTTCAAACCCGTGGGTAAGAACTTCATTTTGGAATCAATCCAGGTTTTCGACCGATGGGGCGAGCTGGTATTTGACAAAAAAGACGCCGACGCCGCTTGGGATGGCAGCTACAAAGGAAAACCTGCTGCCTCCGACGTTTATATTTACAAGATGACCATCAACGAGCGGGGCAAGGTCAAAAAATACAAGGGCGATTTGACATTGCTGCGATGAAGGGACGAGGGCTGGGCACATGACAGCGGCTGGCCTTTTTGGCCCAATTTCTCCTTCCCGTCAAGCGGGCAGTTTCGCCACCTCAAAAGCATGAAAATGCAGCTCCCGCACGAACGCCATGTTCCCGAACAGCTTTTTGCCGCCGGGCAATTTCTTCATGCGGCCTAGCCGCCGGTTTCCTCGCTCGATTTCGGCAGCCGTGGGCGCCCGCCGCTCGCCGAGCATACCGTAGATTTTGGTCATCGGCGGCGTCTCGAATTTGCCGAAGAGCAAACTTTTCAGCCAATACCATTTGCCGCTGTTCACCGCCATGATGCAGACCTTGGGATTGCCTTTTGCATTTGCGGGGATGTTTTTTGAAAATATTTCAAAATAAAACCCCGAAAACCCGTCCCTATTGAGGAAAAACGAGCCGATGGGCGTGGCGTTCGGCTGCCCGTCGGCATCCACCGTGGCGATGGAAACATGCAGGCTGGTGGCAAAGCCGCTGCGGAAATTGCGGCGGATGGTTGGCCAGTTTTCGGCAGTGATAGGTA
>JALOMF010000015.1 GCA_025455635.1 Saprospiraceae bacterium
GCCTCATCACGCTCGAAGACATCATCGAGGAACTGGTCGGTGAAATTCAGGACGAGTACGACACCGAGACGCCCATCGTGGAGAAAGTGGACGAGACCACCTTCAAAATTCAGGCGCAAAACCCGCTGGACGAAATCAACGAATTTCTACCGGAGCCATTCCCAGAGAGCGAAGAGTACCACACCATGTCCGGCCTGCTCCAGCAGGTGGCCGACGAAATACCAGAAGAGGGCGAGACCATTACCGTCGGCAACTATGAAATCACGGTGCTGAAAATGTTCCAAGCAAGCCCAGAACTGGTGCAAGCCAGGTACCTTGGCAGTGGCATGGGCATTTTGCCAGGAAGTGAGGGATGGAGCACCAATAGCTAATCAATCCGGGGTAAATAGGATTCAGGCCATGCTCATCGGCGGGATGGATTCGAGACCTCGCATCGCTTTAAAGACGCATACTGACCATTCGGAAATCCAAAGCTTAGAAACGGAAATAGGCAAGTCGCTCGACCCTGTTTTTTACCAAAAAAAAAGCCCCGGTCAGGAATTACTGCCTGCCGGAGCCACATTTTTCACCAACTAAAATCATAGCTCTTTCACTAAATCATTTTCTCTCGGGTACATTATTAAGACACCTTAGAAACAAGTCCCCCTTACTTAGGTTTGTCAGTTTCGTGTAAAAACAGCCTGCATCCGTCCGTTCATTTCTTTTTTCCTTGAAAACAGCCCGTTCGTCGAAGCTTGACGTTGCGGCTTGGCTTTGCCAAAAACAAGGTTGTACCTTGCCATCAAAATCTAAACCTGACAGTTATGAAACGATGCTTAATGGCCGTAATCGCATTTTCAGTATTGACAACGACGTTGCAAGCCCAAAGAGACGAGACGCTGATTGGGCGCACCGGGCTGCGCTTCAGCGGCGTATGGGGCGGCTCCAACCTCGGCCTCGCCGGGTTCAGCGACAATGCGCATGGAATGGCGGGTGGCTTTTTCGGGCTAGAGTTCAGCAAGTCTTTGACGGCGGGCCTAGGCCGGGTGAACAGCACCGAATCAACGACCTACAATGGTCAGCTTCGCAATTTTGACTTGAGATATGGCGGCTTGCTGTTGGGTTTTGCCTACCGCCCGCACAAGGTGCTGCACCCCAGGGTTAGCTTCCTCATCGGCAGCGGCAACCTGAAGTTCGAGGACGAGCCAGACGACCAAATCTTCGTGGTGCAGCCATCGGCAGGGCTGGAGGTCAACGTTTTCAGGTGGATGCGGCTCGGCCTGGAAGGCGGCTACCGCTTCGTGTCGAACACCAGTTTGCCCAAGCCCAACGACGGGGACGCTTCGTCCGCTTTCGTGCAGTTGTCGTTGAGGTTTGGCTGGTCGTGGGGTAGGGAGGGCTTCGATGAGCTTGGCGAGTGACGCCGGCCAACGGTCAGGCCATTTTGAGCAGCGAAGCCACCGCTTCCGCAAGGGCTTTTTCATCAAAATATACTGGCTGCAAACCTTTTCGCCGCTTCGCTTCCGCAATACCTTCCACCAAATTCAGGTTGCTTTGATTTTGGGTAAAAAAGCTCCCTTCCTCGGACAGTTTTTCCGCTAAATAAACCTGCTCAGGCTGGCCGGGCGTAGGCACTAGCAGGGCGGGCTTGCCCAGCCGGGCCAAATCCATCACGGTGCTGTAACCCGACCGACCGATGAAAACTTCGCCCTGGGCAATGGCCACGTTGAGCGCCTCGGTCGTCAGGGAAGGCACGATTTCAACGTTTTTCAAGGGTGAAAAACGCCCCGCCGCCCCTCGTTCTGGTTGGCCCTGCACGATGAGCAGGCTGCCGCCAAAGCTGTGGGCTTGTTCAAGCAGCACAAGTTCCAACTGACTGCGCTGCGGCTCTGGCCCCGAAAGCACGGCAATGGCATCATAACGAATCTCCTGCCCCTTGCCTTCTACCATGCGGGTAAGTGCACCGATGTACTTTGTTTTTTTTGATAAATGAGCTGGAACCGGGTGGGACAAATTACCCGTTAAATTGAGGCTTGTTCGCAAATCGGGCACCCAACATGCATGGAATTGCTTGATTATCAGGTGATTGAAAAAATTGACCAATTTGCCCCCAAAGGCATTTGCTACGGGAATATTGAGCTGGTGCGTAATGAAAACGCACGGTTTTTTCCTTGAAAAACAGCCAAAACGATTGTCGGAAACTACCCCATCAATGCTGTGCTCGGTCACAATCTGCCGTAAAGCCCTATGCTCCAACCAGATGGCCCGCAGGATTTTGGGCAATTGCGAAGCGATATTCCAGGCCATATTTTGCGTGCGGTACTGCACGTCGTAGCTTGGAAGCTCAAGGCTGGTTAACTGCGGGAATTCCTGCTTGAGCAATTCCAATGCCCTGCCATCGGATGCCAGCAGCACCTCCGCACCTTGCTTGAGCAGCTCCTGCACGATGGGTATGCACCGGGAAGCATGGCCCAGCCCCCAGCCAAGCGGTGCCACCAGTATTTTTTTAGCGTTAGTCAAAGGCTATCGGAGTATGTTTGTGCCGTTTCAAATCAATTTTCAGCCATGAAATTACAGCGCTGGCAGTTAATTGCCATTTACATTCTCGTTTGCGTACTCACATTGACTGCATGTAGGGCGAGCGACTGCACCTGCCCCTGAAAAACGAAGAGGGGCTTGCCCCATGCAGAACAAGCCCCTCTTTTATCAGTTGGACAAAATTTTGGTTGGAAATGCCTAGCCGTTCAGCCTGATTTCGTCATCCGTGTCGTTGAAGAACTTGTACTCCGACACTTGGTAGCTGTTGTCGGCGGTGATGGATATCCACTTGTAGTATTTCCGGTACCAATTCATTTGCGTGCTCGGAAGTCCTTTTTTCAAGAAAGCCTGCACAAATGGGTGCGTTTTGAGGTTCAGCTTCCCCTTTGCGCCCGAATCTAGTATGAATTTCAAGTCCCGCTCGATGAGGTCAGTGACCAGCACCTGTGGCGTCACGTTGCCAGTGCCGTTGCAGGCGGGGCATAGTTCAGCTGTATTGATTTTCACTTCTGGCCGCACCCGTTGGCGGGTGATCTGCATGAGGCCGAACTTGCTCAACGGCAGAATGGTGTGCTGGGCACGGTCTTTCCGCATGGCATCGCGCATCACTTTGAACAGCTCTTTTTTGTGCTCATTGTTGCGCATGTCTATGAAGTCAATCGTGATGAGGCCTCCGATGTCACGTAGCCTGAGCTGACGTGCGATTTCTTCGGCAGCCTCCACGTTCACGTTCAGCACGGCGTCTTCTTGGTTGGTGCCCGACATTTTGTGGCCGCTGTTCACGTCAATGACGTGCATGGCCTCCGTGGATTCGATGACAATATAGGCGCCACTGTTCATGGTAGCCGTTTTGCCAAAAGAGGACTTGATTTGACGGGTCACGCCGAAGGTCTCAAAAATTGGCTTGTTCTTGTTGTGCAAGGTCGCAATCTCCACTTTGTCAGGGGCGATATTGCCAAGGAACTGGCGGATGTTCTGGTGCAGCTGCTTGTCGTTGACGACGATACGGTTAAAAGAATCGCTGAGGATGTCCCGTAGGATGCTGCTGGTTTTGTCCAGTTCGCTCAGTAGCTTGGCGGGAGCCTTGGCACCTTGAAGTTGGCTGAAGACGTCCTCCCATTTGCTCTGCATCATGGCCAGCTCTTCGTGCAGGTCTTGGATGCGCTTGCCTTCTGCGGCTGTGCGCACGATGACCCCGAAGTTCTTTGGTTTGATGCTTTCAATCAGGGTTTTTAGGCGCTTGCGTTCTTCGGCGTTGGCGATTTTTTTTGAAACAGCCACGACATCGGAGAATGGCGTGAGCACCAAAAAGCGGCCTGGTATGGTCAGCTCGCAGCTCAACCTGGGTCCTTTGGTCGAGATAGGCTCTTTCAGTATCTGAACGAGAATGGGCAGTCGCTTGGTGACGACTTGGTCCATTTTCCCAGTCTTGATGATTTCTGGCTCAATCTTGAAATTGTCGAGCGAAGGAGTGGTTTGGCTGCCAGCGAGTACGTTGTTGGTGTACTTGAGCAGCGACTTGAGCTTTGGGCCAAGGTCGGTGTAGTGCAGGAACGCCTCTTTCTTGTGGCCAATGTCCACAAATGCGGCGTTGAGATTGGGCATGGTCTTGATGATTTTGCCCAAAAAAATGTCGCCTACCGAAAAGTTGTTGTTCGTTTTTTGGTGATGCAACTCAACGAGCTTGCCATCCTCCAGAAGCGCAATTTCGACTTCGGTGGGCGTAGAATTGATGATTAATTCCTTATCCACGATGGTTCATTTTAAACTCCAGCAAGGAGTTTAGCAGGAATAGCAAAGCAAGGACGTCCGCTACCGCAACGTGGATTTGAGGAAAAGGTCAATTCAGTAAATGCCAGAGGAAGGAGCAGTGACAGTTTCGAGCGGCCGTGGCTGTCCGATGGTGTTATTCAAAATGGGCAAAGCTACGATGCTTTTGCTGTTGGGGGCATCCAGTCTTCTTTTTCCATGCCCTCTGCCCTGAAGCAGCCCCACTTTGTGATTTCAGTTGGCCTAAACGCTTGACGATGGTATCAGTTGAGTGCAGTCTGCACTGAAAATGGTATGGTCATCTTTTTTGGGTGGAACCAGGTTTTGTAAAAACCCGTCGGATTTGGGACTAAGTTGCGTTTTCGGCTTGCTCCTTTCGGTAAGGTATGCGGTGTTGACCCTTTGTTGAAATCCCCGGTACGACAGACCGGAACGGCGATTGGCTGCCCAAATGAAGCAAGTTCACGGGCAGCCAACCGCTTACAAGGTTCAGCTAAACCTACCGGTTTTTCTTCTTATGACGGTTCTTACGCAGTCTTTTCTTGCGTTTATGTGTTGCAATTTTGTGACGCTTACGCTTTTTACCACAAGGCATGTCAATATCTCTTAAATAAGTTAACGAATAAAGGCTTCCAACTTTTGGTTTGGAAATGCGCAGGGGTTGGATGCGCTTCCAAATTGCCAACAGCTTAGTTGCCGGGTAATTTCTCGCATTTTGATTTAAAATCGGTTGCTTTTGCTGCATCGCCCAAGCCCTCGTAGGCTTGAGCTAGTAGGCAGGTGGCTACCTTGTTGCTTGGTTCAAGCTCAACTGCTTTCGACAGGCGTTCTACCGCTTTGTCAAACTGTGAAGTCTTGATGGCCAGCCTGCCCAACTGGGTCAGCACAATCGGGTTGTCTGGGTACTGCTTGTTCAAGTCCACCAGCATGAGCACACCTTTCATGGGCGTGTCTTTTGGAGGGTTTTCAGCATATACCAAGGCTAGGTTGACTTTGTGCTGGATATTGCTTGGGTTCAGGGATGCCGCTTTTTCAAGCGCCTGAACTGCATGCTCCGTACAAAAGCTCCTGATTTTTTCATCTTGCTCCCTTTGGAGGCAAATAGAATAAGTGGTGCCAGCTATGGACCAAGCTTCTTCGTCGCGGGTAATTTCGGCTACTTGCTCCGCATAGTAGCCAGCTATGCCCGATTTTTCTAGCTGGTACCAATAGCTGGAAAGGTTCTTAAAGGCAGTAGCTTTGACTGAGTCAAGCACGGCTTTTTCAAGGTCACCTTCCAATGCCATTACCGAAGCCGAAGCTTGGGCTGGCAAATTGGCTTTGGCATCAACCAGCATCGAATTGATGTCGGTGCTGGCAAAAGAGCTGGCTCTTTTTGACTCAATCGCCTTGTGCTTACTTGGTTTTGTGTCAAAGCAAAGGTACAGCAGGGCAAACAGGCTAGACGCCGTCAAAATCAAAGACCATTGGCTTTTGTTCATCTTTACTGCTTTTGCATTGAGTCAAGTCAAGCGGCGGCACGATAGGCCATTGCCATCAATCCTCGCTCTCGTCATCTGGCAAATGATCCACGTTTCCTTTCACGTGCTCAACAAATACTTTTGCAGGCTTGAAAGACGGAATGTAGTGTTCCGGTATATCAATGGATACATTGCGCTTGATGTGGCGCCCTATCTTTTTCTTTCTTCTTTTGATAACGAAGCTCCCGAAGCCACGGATATAGACGTTGTCGCCTCCGGCCAGCGAATTTTTCACTGCCTTGAAGAATTCTTCAAGTGTCACCAAGACGTCAACTTTTGCTACTCCGGTTTTTTCGGAAATTGCTGTTACTAAGTCAGCTTTTCTCATCTTATTTAACTGGTTTAGAATGAGTTATGAAAAAAACTACTGGTTTCTCAAAACGAGGTCGCAAATTTCGCCTTTTTTTTGATTTAAGGAAATAAAACTCAATTTAATTTCAGCTTTTTTTTCCTTAATTATCAATGGGTTATGTGTTTTCGGAATCCATAAAATGGACTGCTTGGGCGGTTTGGGGCAGCAGCGATGGCTTGCCAACTCACCGCAGCAGTGCTGTGCCTGCCTTTTGCGAAGCCCTAAAGTACGGCCTCTTTTTGCCAAACTTTAGGAATGCCGCTAATTTATTCTGAGTTGGATAACTATCTTTGCCAAGTTCCAGCCAAGCTTCCAAATTAAGGTTGGTGTTCATCCATTAAATTCCAAGTATGCTTTTATCAATGACGGGCTACGGGCGGGCCACCAATTCCTTCGACTCCAAGGTTATCATGGCTGAGGTGCGCTCCCTCAACAGCAAGTTCACCGACATGCGCGTCAAGATACCCTCCAACCTCCGGGAGAAGGAGCACTATTTTCGCAAGCTCATCAGCGAAAAAATCGAACGGGGCAAGGTTGACCTGACCATTGAAGTCAAGTCCATGCAGGGCGATGATGCTTTCGGCCTCAACGTCCCACTGTTCAAACGATACTACCAAGAACTCTCTGCCATTGCCGATGAAACGGGCATGCCCAAGGACGGACTGATGGGCGCCATCCTTCGCATCCCAAGCGTCATCATGACCGAAGAGGGTGAAATCAACGAAGAAGAATGGTCGGTTATCGAAAAAACACTCGAAGGGGCGCTTGCCAATTTCGACGCTTTCCGCAGGGCAGAGGGCGCCGTTATCGAAGAGGACATGCGCTTGCGGGTGAGCAATATCAGCAGCGCACTCCAGTTGGTTGACCCTTTTGAGAAAGAACGTATCCTGCTGCTCCGCAACCGAATGCGGCAGAACCTAGAGGAGTTTATGAACAAGGAAAATATTGACGAGAACCGCTTTGAGCAGGAAGTCATTTTTTACCTTGAAAAAATTGACATCACCGAGGAAAAGGTGCGGCTAGAACAGCATTGCACCTATTTCTTGGAGCAATTGGCTTCCAAAACCGTCTCCAAAGGCCGCACCCTCAGCTTCATCAGCCAAGAGATGGGCCGTGAAATCAACACCCTCGGCGCCAAAGCCTACTCCGCTGATATTCAAAAACTCGTGGTCAAAATGAAGGACGACCTCGAAAAAATAAAAGAACAAGTAGCGAACGCTGTATGAGCAAGGGAAAACTCATCGTCGTCACCGCCCCATCCGGTGCTGGCAAGACCACCATTGTGCATCACCTGCTGGACACGTTCCAAAGCCTTGCGTTTTCTGTGTCGGCTACCACCCGCAGCCAGCGGCAGAATGAACAGGAGGGAAGGGACTACTATTATATTAACGTGCAGAAGTTCAAGGAACTGGTTGCGCAAAACGCCTTCTTGGAATGGCAGGAGGTGTACGAAGACCAATTTTACGGCACGCTCAAAAGCGAAGTGGAACGACTATGGTCGGAAGGGAAACAGGTGGTTTTCGACATAGACGTGAAGGGCGCAATGAACGTGAAGGCCGCCTACCCCGAGCAAACCCTCACTATTTTCATAAAGCCGCCATCCAAAGACGTGCTTTTGGAGCGCCTCAAAAAAAGGAAATCTGAAAGTGAAGAAAGTTTGCGAAAACGTATCGCCAAAGCTACCTATGAACTTACTTTTGAGGCGAACTTTGACAAGGTGCTGGTGAACGACGACCTCGCAACCGCACTGCAACAGGCCGAAAAAATCGTGTCCAACTGGCTTTCAGGTGATTGATGCCGTAGCCGGGTCACTGTCGGCCTTGGTTTCAAGATGCCAACTATCTAACCCGCCCTCGTCTGCCGACAGGCAGGAAAGGCGGACAAGCTGCCAAAACAGATGGAGACCCTTACTACACACGGCATTCAAATCAGCGCAGAACCCTTCTATCTGCCGCATGAATCCATTCCGATTCAGCATAAATATGTCTTTGCTTATCGAATCACCATCGTCAACCAAAGCGCCGATACAGTGCAGTTGCTGCGCCGACACTGGTACATCGTTGAGTCGAATGGTGTGGTGCGGGAAGTGGAAGGTGAGGGCGTGGTAGGATTGCAGCCAGTTTTGGCGCCGGGCGAAAGCCATCAGTACATCTCGTGGTGCCCTTTGATGACCGATATTGGGAAAATGCACGGCGAGTTTCAAATGGAGCGTCAGCCCCTTGGCATCAAGTTTAATGTCAAAATACCTGCTTTCAAGCTCTTGCCGCCTTTTAAACTGAACTGAATCAAGAAACCGGGAAAGGTCATTTATGCAAACTCGCCACTTTGTGGCAGTCGCCCGTTTGCGCAAGCAAGAAAAACACACTGACCTGGCAGCTAAAGCCAACCTACATGGCTGCCTCAATTTCCCTTGCCAAATATCCCATCAATAAAATCCTTTCGTTTTTCCTGCCGTTCTCGTCGCTTTTCCAGCCGCTCATTTTTCCGCTGAATCCGCTCCGACTCCTCGCTGCGTGCCCCCGTGCTGGACATTCGGCGGTCTCGCTGTCCTCCTTCTTCTTCGGTGTCTTCGTCAATGGGCAGGTCTATTTCCGTGGCCGTTGTGTCCGCGTTGTTGATGGAGTCCCTCGTGGCCTTCATGGCCCGTAGGCGGGCGAGGTTGATGTCCCTGATTTCAGGGGAGATGGAGTCCAGCGGGATGTTTTCCCAATAGGCAATCGAGTCGAGCAGCCAGTCCCGTGGGGCGTAGCGGTCGGGGCAGCCGAAGGCCATTGCGGCAGCGCCAGTCAGCGGCGGGAAGCTTTGTTTTGTCCAGTCCTTGAAGGCAGGGTCGTTGTAGGTGTTTCTCAAAAAACGACCCACGATGGGCAATGCCGTGGCACCGCCCTGTCCAAGCCTCGTGGAGCGCCAGCGCACCAGCGGCTGCTCGGCACCCACCCATGCGCCCACCACCACACTGGGCGTGAAGCACATGAACCAGCCGTCGGAGTTGTTGTCGGTCGTGCCGGTTTTGCCAGCGGCGTGCAGGAAGCGGAAGTCGGAGTTTTGCAGCCAGCGCAAGCGCCCGCCCGTGCCACCGTCCACCACGCCTTGCAGCAGGTGGCGCACCATGTCGGCGTGCTGATCTTGCAGCACCTTGGCAAATGTCCTTGGGTCGGGGGTTTCAAACTGCGCAATCGGCTTGCCGTCCTTCGTCTCGATGCGGGAAAGCATCGTCAGCTTGGGCAGCACGCCCCGGTTTGCGAAGACGGAAAACAGCCGCACCATCTCAAACAGCGTGGCGTCCACGGCGCCAAGCGCAATGCCCGGCTCCCTCGGTATGTCGGCGGTGATGCCCATTCGTTTTGCTAGCGCAATGACCGAGTCAATGCCCACGCTGTCGTGCAGGATGAGCTGCACGGCGGTCGTGTTCACAGACATGCGCATGCCACCCATCATCGAGTAACTGCCACCGTACTTGCCGTCGGCGTTGCGGGGTGCCCAGTTTTCCCATTCGGCGTAGGTCTTGAATTCGTTGCTCAGGCGCTCGCACGGCGACACGCCCTGCTCAATGGCCTTTGCGTACACCACCGGCTTGAAGGTGGACCCCACCTGCCGCAGGGCATTCACGTGGTCGAACTTGAAATGCTTGAAATTGATGCCGCCTACCCAAGCCAGTACCTTGCCCGTGTGCGGGTCGGCAGCCAGCAGGCCCGTGTTGAGGATGGAAAGGTAGTACTTCAACGAGTCGAGCGGCGACATGAGCGTGTCTTGGTCTTGCGTCTCGGTGTTCCAACTGAAGACGGTCATTTTCACCGGGGTCATGAAATTGGAATCAATCTGCTCCTCGGTCAGCCCCCGTTGTTTGAGTTGCTTGTAGCGGTCGGTGAGTATTTTCTGCGATTGCAGCAGCTCCTCGCTGCCGTAGGTCACGGCGTCCTTGCCATAGCCCCTGAAATGCTCGATGAACTTCTTTTGCAAGTCCTTCATCTGAAACTGCACGGCCTCTTCGGCGTGGTCCTGCATCTTGGAGTTCAGGGTCGTGTAAATCTTGAGGCCGTCCGTGTAGAGGTTGTAGGGCCTGCCGTCGGGGTGGGTGTATTTTTTCAGCTCCTCGTCCAATTGCAGGCGAAGCGTCTCCCGGAAGTAGGTGGCCTTGCCGTCGTTGTGGCTCTCCACGTAGTATTTCGTGACCACGGGCAGCTTCGAGAGTGAATCGGAGGCGGCTTCGTTCAACTTGCCGTATTTCACCATTTGGTTGAACACCACGTTGCGGCGCTCCTTCGCCCGCTCGGGGTTTCGCACGGGATTGTAGGCCGTGTTGGCCTTGAGCATGCCCACCAGCGTGGCGGCCTCTTCTATTTTTATGTCAAACGGCGTGGTAGAAAAAAAGCGCTCCGCTGCGATTTTTATCCCAAAAACATTCTCCCCGTAGGGCACTGTGTTCAGGTAAAGGGCGAGAATCTGGTTTTTGTCATAAACCTTCTCCAGTCGCCGGGCCACTATCATCTCCTTGAACTTGGCCACGGGCACGGTCAGCTTGCCGAGGCGCTTGCGGGGGTAGAGGTTCTTCGCCAACTGTTGGCTGATGGTGCTGCCGCCGCCGCCCGACTCGTCGCCCTGCAAGATGCTGCGGAACAGCACCCGGAACGTGGCCCGGAGGTCAACGCCGCCGTGGTCGAAAAAACGGGCATCCTCCGTGGCAATGAGCGCATCAATGACATGCTGTGAAATACTGTCGAGGGACGTGGGCAGGCGGTTCTCGATGAAATATTTGCCCAAAAGCACACTGTCGGCGGTGTAAACCTCACTGGCCACGCTCTGGTTCAGGTTGCGCAGGTCAGACTTAGAGGCCACATGCCCGAACACGCCGATGAGAATGGCGAAGATGAAAAGCAGCACGCTCCCAAAACCCAGTGCGAACAGCGAGCCTGTCCACAAAACGAACCTCGCCAAGCGGGGCGACCTCGCTTTCAGCCTTTGATAGCGCTCCGCAAACGGGCGCAAAACTGGGTAGGCCAGCGACTTGAAGCGCTGCCAATTTGACCCTAAAAATCCTGGTTGAGACCCTGTTCCCTTGTTTTTCATGCAGTTGAATGGTGTGCCCGCAAATGTAACGAAACGTTCAAAGTTTCAAGTTTAATGTTTAAAGGTGCTGCCCTCGGCTTGCCCAATCCTAGCAGCCTCTTTGCCGAAACTTTGAACATGGAGCCTTGAACCCAAAGCCTTTGCACCCAATTTAAATACCTTTGCCGCTCAAAATGTTCGCCCTGTGAATCAGCTTCGATTACTGTTGGACAAGCCCCAGCACCTGCTGCTACTGGCAATTGGGCTGCTGCTCTTGCCTGCGCTGACCACCAACCTTGGGCTGCTGGCCCTCTACGGCGACGAGAGCATCCGGGCACTGGTGGCCCTCGAAATGGACATCAGTGGCAACTACCTCACCCCCACCATGTTCGGCGAATTTTACTACAACAAGCCGCCGCTCTACAACTGGATACTGCTGGCCATCTTCAAGCTCACGGGCCGCAACGACGAGTTCATCGCCCGGTTCACCACCGTCCTTTTCCTGCTGGCCTACGCTGCCACTGTCTTTTTTGTGGTAAAAAAACAGCTGGCCCGCTCCTCCAACGGGCTGGCAACCTCGCCTGCCTTCATGGCTCTGCTAGTGGCGCTGGGGCTCGTCACCTGTGGCCGCATCCTGTTCTGGGACTCCATGCTGGCGCTGATTGACACCTGCTTTTCCTTGGTGATTTACGCCATGCTGATGACCATTTTTGCGCAAGGCGAGCAGGAGCGCTTCGGGCGCTTGTTCGCCGGGGCGTACCTGCTGGCGGCCATCGGGTTCCTGCTCAAGGGGCTGCCCGCCGTGGTGTTCCTCGGCATTTCCCTCTTGGCTTATTTTTTTTGGTGTAAAAAATGGCGTCCGTTCTTCTCCCTTCGCCACGTGGGCGGCATGGCTGTTTTCGGTGCGGTGGTAGGCAGCTACTACGCCCTTTACGCCCAGCAAAACGGCTTGGAAAAAGTCTTCACCACCCTTTTCAACGAATCGGCCAAGCGCACCTTCGTCGAGCACGGCATCGGCAAGACCATCCTGCACTTTTTCACCTTCCCGTTTGAGATGTGGTACCACTTCCTGCCCTGGACGCTGCTTGCCGTTTATTTTTTCAGGAAAAAAGCGCTGGCGCATATCCTTGGCAACCGTTTCGTCACTTGGAACGCATTGGCCTGCGTCACCACCGTGCTGCCTTACTGGGCCTCGGTCGAAGTCTATCCACGTTACCTGCTCATGCACGTGCCGATGGTCTTCACCGTGCTGTTTTACTTGCATTTCATCCACAAAGAACAAGGCTCGAAGGCTGTAAAATGGCTGGAAACCACCCTTCAGGGGCTGGCTTGGCTCATGCTGGCAGCCAGTTTCGCACCGCTGTTTTGGAAGGAGGTCCAAGATTTCCCCCACCTTTATATTAAGGTAGGTTTTCTTGCTGCCGCAACGGGCCTGCTGCTCTGGGGCTACCGCCGCTGGGAGGCACAGCGTTTGCTGACCTTCGTGGCCGTGCTGCTGGTCGCCCGCATTGGCTTCGACTGGTTCGTGCTGCCCACCCGCTACCATGTTGACTTCAACAACGAAGTGCGCCGTACCTCGGTGGAGGCCGTGGAAAAAGCAGACGGTCGCCCCATCCACATCTACAAGCACAGCCTCGACGTACAGCCGGTCACGGGCTACTACTTCACCCGTGAAACGGGCGACATTCTCCGCAAAAAACTGGTCGGCGATTTCAGTAAAGAAGATTTTTATATCCTGGACACCAACCGCTACCACCGGGAGTACGAGACCATTTCTACCCTGAAAATCATGTGGGAGCACGACGAAATCCTCTTCGTGAAAATCAAGTGAGCTGTTTACCCAATAAAAAAGGCAGCGCCCCAGCCCGGAACGCCGCCATTTTTATCAAGTAGTGTAAATAGCTGCTTGGTAGTTTTTTACAGCTCCCAGCCTTTGCGGTAATACCGCTTCACCCACTGGTTGGCCGCTTCGAAGTTCTTGCAGACGCCCCGCTCGGCATCCCAATCCAAGCGCACACGGCCAGGGTAATCGTAGGGTGCCCACCAGTCGGGCTGCTTGCCGGGCTGCAGCTTCTTGATGTCGTAGCAGCGCACGGCGAGGTTGCCGATGTTCAGCGTCTCGGTGAGCGGCACGGCATACTCGAAGGGGGAGGTGGCTTCGCCGATGCCCTTGCAGGCATCCGCCCAAATCTGCTGGTGCGACCCCTTGCGGCGAGGCAGCCAAGGCGTGGGCGCAGTGGCTTCCTTCATGCGGCTGGTTGGCAGCAGCGTCGGTTTTTCACCAAAAATGCCGCACATCATCTTGCCCTTGGTGCCTTCGAGCAGCACGCCGCCGTCCCAGTTGCCGAACGGTTCGTCGGAGCCCAGCTCGGCGGGGCGCATTGGCCGCAGGCCGCCATCGTACCAGAAAAGTTCAAAAGCGGGCATTCCCTCACGGGCCGCAAAGTCCATTTTCACGAAGCTGGAAGGCGGGCAGGAGTCGGTGTAGTTCTGCTCGACGCCGTTGAGCCAGACGGAGCTGGTGCTGGCCTCCACGCTGGTGGGCAGCTTGAGCTTGAGCGCCCGGTACACGGGGTCAACGAGGTGGCAGCCCATGTCGCCGAAGGAGCCGGTGCCGTAGTCCCACCAGCCCCGCCAAGCGAAGGGCAGGTAAGCGGGGTCGTAGTCCCGCATCTGTGCCGGGCCGAGCCAGAGGTCCCAGTCGAGGGTGCTGGGCACTTTTGCGCCGTTTTTGGGGGTGGGGATGCCCTGCGGCCACACGGGGCGGTTCGTCCAGATGTGGGCACGGGTCACGTCGCCGATGGCACCGCTCTGAACCCACTCCACGAGTTCCCGGTTGCAGTCCATCGAGGCGCCCTGGTTGCCCATTTGCGTCACGACCTTGTGCTTCTGTGCCGCTTTCAGCAGTTCCCGCCCTTCAAAGATGCTGTGAACCAAGGGTTTTTCCACGTACACATGTTTGCCCCGCTTGATGGCGGCCATGGCCGTCACGGCGTGGGTGTGGTCGGGCGTGGTGACCACGACGGCGTCAATCTGCTTGTCCTGCGCATCGAGCATCTTGCGGAAGTCACGGTAGTGGGGCACCTTCGGGAACATCTCGTAGGTTTCCTTGGCCCGTGCGTCGTCCACGTCGCAGAAGGCCACGAGGTTCTCGGTGTCCTTCAGGGCGTCCCGGTGCGAGTTGGCACGGCCACCTGCGCCGATGAGGGCGATGTTGAGCTTGTCGCTGGGGGCACGGTAGCCCTTGCCCAGCACGTGCCTTGGCACGATGAAGAAGCCCGCAGCGCCCAGCCCGGCGGCCTTCACGAAGTCCCTCCGCTTGAGGGTGCTTTTCTTTTCGGTTGGTGTAGTCATGATTTTTACCAGAAAGTTTTGTTGAAAAAAACGGCCCCAACCGCTGAGTACGATTGAGGCCGTTAAAGTAGGCTTTTTTTGAAAAACGAACTGTCAGTGCGTTCTATGGGCTAACTTTTACGAGTCTTTTTGTTTTGACCTCTCCCGCCTCGTCGGAGATGCGCAGGAAATAGGCCCCCTCTGGCAAGTGGCGCTGCGCAAGGTCGAGCTGGAGCGTTTGGTGTCCCGCCTCCATTGGCTTTGCCTCGGCAAACATCAGTTGACCCGCTTCATTGTAGAGGTGGAAGAGGTAGGTGTCGGGCTTGGGCACGTCCATTTCGACGTTGACTTGGGAGAGGAAGGGGTTGGGGAAAAAGGTGATATTGATGGTTTCCTCAATTTTATGAATGGGTACTTCAACTTCTTTTTCTACTGACGGTACATGCACATCACTGCTGGTTGTCCAATAACAGCGAGTAACACAGTTACGTTCAATCAATAATCTTGGATAAACTACAACTACCGTTACCAAATCAATTCCAGCTTTTAGTCTAAACTCCAGTGGGACTGGCTGTTGGCTTTTCGCCCAAAACGTTTGTTGCGGTTGGTGGCCAATGAAGGAGGCTTCCATCTCCATGCCATCTTCTTCCTCAGGTATTTCAATCGAAAACAATCCATCAAGGTCAGTCTCTGTCCCTTTGCCATTGCCCAATAGCACCGTGGCAAATGGGAGTGGCTCGCCCGTTTCGTCCATTATTTTGCCTGTAATGGTTTGCATTTTCTGCGAAAAAACTGCTGTTGCGAGGAGCAGCAGCAGGGAAAGCAAGGTTGTAAGTTTCTTTTTCATAAGCTTCCAATTTTGAAATTACGTGTTAAAGTTATGTCCATACCCAGATGCAGCCGCCCCATTTTTTTACATAAAACAGGTTTAAAAAAAACAAAAAAGCGGCTGACGATGTGCTCGTCAGCCGCTTATAAGCTATAGTTTAGGCGGATTTACTGCTGTTCAGCCTCCACGCCAGTCGTCACTTTTTTGCCCTTTTTCACGCTTTTCTCCAGCTTCTCCACCTGTGACTCGGCACGTTTGATGGCGGCTTCTCGTTTAGCAATGTCCTCAGGCTTCAGCTTGCCGGATTTTTTTTCCTTTTCCAGCTTGGCCTTGGCGTCCTTGATTTTCTGCTTGCCACGGGCCACGTCGCTATCGCCTTTGGTCACAGCGTCGGAGGCACGTTTGTGCTTTTCGGGGTGCTTGGCACGGGCTTCTTCGGCCCGCTCCTTGCCGAACTCCCTGCCCGACTTGTCGCCCTTGTGCTTGCCGTGGGCGTGGCCTTTGCCTTCACTGGCATCGGCTTCGTCGGCGCTGTGGCCGTCAACTTTGGACTTGGCTTGCTTTTCGGCCTGTTTGGCTTGCTTTTCGGCTTGCTGGTGGGCTTTTTCGGCATGTTCCCTTGCCTCCCGGTGTGATTTCGGGTCGAACTTCTGCTCGGCTTTCTCCAGTTTTTTGGCGTCTTTTTCGACCTTCTGCGCCGTTTTTTCGGTGGCCTTGGCCTCCTTCTTGGAGCTTGGGTTCTTCACTTTATTGTCGGACTGAGCTTGCAAGGTGTTGGCGGAGATGCAAAACGATGCGAGCAATGCGATGGCAAACAATTTTTTAACCTTCATTTCAACTGATTTTTTTTGTGAAAAATGGTGCAGGGAAACCCTTCAAAGCGAATCGAGCGCCGACTCCAGTTCCTGGGCTTCTTGTTCGATTTCATTGGCCGCCTCGTCCAGTTCATTGGCGAGGGTGTCAATGGGTGCAGCAGCGGCTTCCTCAATGGTCTGCACAGCTTCCTGCATGGGCGTCTCATCGGCGGTGGACTGCTCGGCCCCGCCTTCCCGGCAGGCAGCCAGCGTCAGAAGTACAGCGGCAAAAAAGCCAAAGACAACGGTGTGAACAAATTTTTTCATGTTGATTAGATTTTGAATGTTTCGACGGACGAATTTGAAAAAGTATCACAGCGGAAACTTGGGGAAGCGTTAAACGGCTTGCTATCGCAAAATCCCTACCACGGCCTCACGAAAATGCTGGCTTGGTTTATTTCATCGAAAAAAAACACGCCCCCATAGAATTGAATTCAGGGTTTGCCCACCAAAACCGCTACCTTTCCCCGCATAAAGCAAGTCTCAACATGCAGAACGACATCCTCCAACTTAAAAGCGTGGTGAAAACCTACGGCGACTTCCGGGCCGTGGACGACGTGAGCTTCAACATCCCCAAGGGCGTGGTCTTCGGGATGCTCGGCCCCAACGGCGCTGGCAAGACCTCCCTCATCCGCATCATCACCAACATCACCCGTGCCGACAGCGGCCAAATCTGGCTCGACGGCGAGCCGCTCGACAGCCGCCACCCCGAGCAAATCGGCTACATGCCCGAAGAGCGGGGCCTCTACAAAAAAATGAAAGTGGGCGAACAGCTCACCTACCTCACCCGCCTCAAGGGACTCAGTGCCGCCCAGACCCGGCAGGAGCTGCAGTTCTGGTTCAAGCGCTTCGACATCGCCAACTGGTGGGACAAGCGCATTGACGAACTCTCCAAGGGGATGCAGCAAAAGGTGCAGTTCATCGCCACGGTGCTGCACCGGCCTAAGCTCCTCATCCTCGACGAGCCGTTCAGCGGCCTCGACCCCATCAACGCCAACCTCATCGAGGCGGAAATCAGGGAACTGGCCCGCAACGGCACGAGCATCATCTTCTCCACCCACCGCATGGAGCAAGTGGAGGAAATGTGCGAGCATATCGTGCTCATCAACAAGGGGAAAAACGTGCTGGAAGGCCGGGTGAAGGAAGTGAAACAGCGCTTCAAGGAGAACCTTTTCCGCATCGAGTACGAGGGACAACTGCCCGGCAGCCTGCTGGAAATGCCCCGGCTTTTTACCCCAAAAAAACAGGACGCTCAGCAACTGACCGTGCAAGTGGCCGATGGTGCGAACACCAACGAGGTGCTGGCCTACCTCATCGGACAAGGCGTGCCCATCCGCTCCTTCAACGAGATTCTGCCGAGCATCAACGAGATTTTTATCCGTCGTGTCAGCGAAACCGTTGGAAATAACCAGTAACCCCATTCAATCCTTCAATCCCCCAACCCTTCAATCC
>JALOMF010000347.1 GCA_025455635.1 Saprospiraceae bacterium
TCGTGGCTTTTTTTTTTTTCATAAACAATTGGAAACCAAAGTATTATTTGATGTTGAACAAATTGGCGTCCATTTCTCCATTGACTTCAACTTCCTTTGTTTTCATCTCAAGCGTTATGGGCGCCAACCCTGAAATTTTGACTACTTCCGGGAACTTGATGCCGTCCACATCCTTGTAGCTGGTGATGTCGTTGGTGACCAAGGTGCCATTTTTGTCTTCGATTTCACGTACTTTAAGGCTGGTGGCCATGTCGAAATAATGGGTCTTTTTTGCGCCAGATGGGTACTCAACTTGGATTTTGTAGGCTTTCTTTCCTTCGACCATTTCCACTCCTTTTAGCTCGGTTTTCACACCCAGTTTTTCATAGAAACGCTCTGGGAACAGGTGGCCGTCAATCTTCATGTCCTCCAAATCCTTGCCCTCCATCGCTGATTTTTGACCCTGCTGTACATTGATGCCTTTTTCACCATCAAAGATTGATTGCATCAAGATATTGCCAAGGATTGACTGCGCCATTTCCAGTTTATTCGGGGCCAAATGGTTCAGCTCTGTGATGATTTCCATGCCTTGGAAGCTGGCGGTGGAATTGATGTAAACGGACTTAATTCCGTCCAATTTGCTGCCCCCAAGTGCATTGATATAATCTGCCAAAACCGTTTTTGCCGTAGCACCCGATGGTATTTCCAGGCCAACTTGTTCAATCGGATTTCCATAGACATCGAAGTAGCGCACTTTTTTATCTTGGGCAAACTGTCCCAATTTTTCGGCCACTTCGTCCTTGTTGCCCACAACCAAAATATGGGCATTGTTCACCGCCAAGTACTTGGTGGCCATTGCCTTGATATCAGCAGCACTCACTTGGCTGAGTTGTTTCAGGTAGTTGGCGTAGTAGTCGGCTGGCAGGTTGTAGCGAGCAGTGTTGAGGGCAAAACGGGCTACTGTCGAGGGGTCTTCCAGCGACCGTGCGAAATTGCCAGTCATCACATTTTTCACCATGCTCAACTCGTCTTCGCCAATGTCTTCATTGCGCAAGCGGTTAAGCTCCACCAAAAACTGCACGATGGCGCTGTCCGTCACCTCGTTCCGCACACTGGCGTAGGCGTTGAAATAGCCCACGACTGGGTCGGTATTGAGTACTGAACGTGCGCCGTAGGTGTAGGCTTTGCTCTCCCGAAGGTTGGCGTTGAGGCGGCTGCCGAAATAGCTGCCCAGCACTGTGTTCATCACGCTGGCCTTGATGGCGTCGGGGCCTCCCGGCTTCAGGTCAACGGGGTAAGTGATGTTGATGACCGACTGGACAGCGCCAGCTTTGTCCACAAAATCAACTTGTGTGGTGGTAGGTTGCTTGGGCGTTTCGTAGCCATTGCGCTTTACGTCGCCTTGCTTCCAATCGTTGAAATACTTTTGCGCCAGTTTTTTGGCATCCGCCAAACTGATGTCGCCCGTCACGATGAGGTACGAGATATTGGGCTTGAAATGGGTTTGGTAGAATTCCTTGCATTTTTCCACCGTGATTTTCTCCAAAGTCTTCTCCGTAACGACCTCGCCGTAGGGGTGGTTTTTGCCGTTTCGCACCACGCCGGCCACGTTTTCGGCAATGGCATTTGGGTCGTCCTTGGCTTGCGCCAGCGCTGAGATTGACTGCTTTTTCACTTTGTCAAACTCCTCGGCTGGAAAGCTGGGATTCAACAGCACATCGGCCATGATTTCGAGCAGCTTGTCGGAGTAGCGGCTAAGGCAGCTGCCTTCCACGCCTGATGCGCTCGTGCCCAAGGAGGCGCCCATAAAGTCAACCGACTCGTCAATCTGCGCTTTGGTGCGGGTTGTGGTGCCTTTGTTCAGCAACTGCCCGGCTATATCGGTGTAGCCCATGAGGTCGCCTTCGAGGAGTGGTGGCACGTCAACAAAGACTTGGAAGGATACACGTGGCAGTTTGTGGTTCTCCACCACGATGACTTTCAAGCCGTTTTTCAAAGTGAACTGCTCGGCTTTTCCCAATTCGATTTTAGGAGCTGGGCCGGGCTTCGGCGATGATTTTCTGAAATCTTCTTGCCCAAATGCGACTTGCGCAACGAGCAACAGAAACAAGGTTTTTACCAAAAAAATATTTTTCATAAATTGTTGTAAATCTTTGAGTTGTGGTTGATGAATGCCGAAATTGAGCAGGGCGAAATTGCCGCCCAATTGAACAACGATTAAGGATTTGAGGGCTTGGGCATGTAGTAAAGTACCACCCGGTTGTCCTTGGTCAGGTACTTCTTGGCCACCCGCTGGATGTCCTCACGGGTCACTTTCATGTAGCGCTCGATTTCGGTGTTGATGAGGTTGGCTTCGCCAAAATAGGTGTGGTAATTGGCGAGGCTTTCGGCGATGCCCTGCACCGTGCTGTTGGTGGAGATAAAGTCGTTTTCGACCTGGTTGCGCAGCTTTTGAAATTCGTTTTCAGGAATCAATTCGCTCTGAACCCTTGCCACTTCGGCGTCCATGCTTGCCTCCACGTCTTTTGGGTCAACGCCTGCGTTGCAGATGCCGAAAGCGATGGAAACACCGGGGTCTTCCATTGAAATTGGGAAATTGCCCACGAAAAGCGCCTTTTGCTGCTGGTCAACCAAGGCTTTGTGCAAGCGGGAACTTTCGCCTTGCGACAGCAACTGCGACAACATCGTCACTGCATAAAAATCGGGTGTGCCCTGCGCTGGAATCCGGTAGGTTTGGATGACCGCAGGCAATTGTACGTTGTCGAAAATAGTGTCACGCACCTCGCCACCCAGCGCTGGCTCCACAATATTGGGGCGGTAAGGGTCTTTGCCCTTGGGAATGCTCCCAAAATACTGGTTGACAAGCGTCTTGGCCTCATCAATTTTTATATCACCCGCAATGGAAAGCGTCGCATTGTTCGGCACATAATAATCGGCGTAAAACTGCTTGTAATCCGCCTCTTGTGCAGCGTCCAAATGCTCCATGTAACCGATGATGGGCCATTTGTAGGGGTGGTTGCGGTAGGCACGCTTCATGGACTGCTCCACCACCGAGCCATAAGGTTGGTTGTCAATGCGTTGGCGGCGCTCCTCCTTCACCACTTGGCGTTGGGTCTCGATGCCCACGTTTTCGACTTTGGCGTGCAGCATCCGCTCCGATTCGAGCCACAGGCCGAGGCCAAGCTGGTTGGAAGGCAGCACTTCGTAATAGAAAGTGCGGTCCCAGCTGGTGTTGGCGTTGTTGGTGCCGCCTGCTTTTTGGATATAATCGTCGAACTCGCCACGGGCGATGTTTGCGGAGCCTTCAAACAGCAAATGCTCGAAAAAATGCGCAAAACCTGTGCGGTCAGGCTTCTCGTTTTTGGAGCCGACATGGTACAGCACCGATACGGCGACGATGGGCGTGGAATGGTCTTCGTGCAGGATTACGTGCAGGCCGTTCGGCAAATCGTACTCCATGAACTGGATTTTGTTGGCTTGCGCTTGCAGGCTAATGGTCAAGCAGCAGAGCCAGGCTAGGGACAATAAGTTTTTCATTTTAATAAAAACAGTTGATTTGAATTTCATAAACTATTCATTTTCAATGCTTTGCAAAACAAACTTCGTTTCACAGAACTTGAAAGGCCAAAATTGGTCAAACTCTCCCAAAAATAGGCTTGGTATGGACGAGTTTCTTAGACTGATAGACAAACGTTAACCTCGATAGGTTGTTTGGTGGGATAATTGAATTTCTCCAACAAAGCTTCTTTTCTTTGCCAATCACAAGCCAAACAGAAATTTCATGTCGCACGAAATTTACATGCATCGCTGTTTTGACCTAGCCCGGCTCGGTACTGGCCACGTCAGCCCGAACCCGATGGTGGGCGCCGTTCTCGTTCACGATGACCGCATCATCGGCGAGGGGTGGCACAGGGCGTACGGCCAAGCTCATGCGGAGGTGAATTGCTTGGCCAGTGTGAAGGATGCCGACCGCCATTTGATGGAAGAAGCGACGCTCTACGTTTCCCTCGAACCTTGTTGTTTTCACGGGAAAACACCGGCTTGCACGGATTTGATTTTGCGGAGCAAAATACCGAAAGTCGTGATTGCCTGCTTGGACGAAACGCCGGAAGTACAGGGCAAAGGCGTTGAAATTTTGAAAAAGGCAGGTGTGGAAGTTGTGGAAGGAATACTGGCCGACCAGCCGTTCAAGCCCAGCGATTTCAGGAACTGTTTTGTTTCAAAAAAACGGCCATTCATCCAATTGAAATTTGCCCAATCGGTGGATGGATTCATGGGCAAACCCGGGGAGCAGGTCTGGTTGAGCAATCATTTTTCGCAGGTGCTGGCGCACAAAGGTCGGGCTGCCTTTGACGCAATCCTGGTAGGTACCCAGACGGCCCTCACCGACAATCCAAGGCTGGATACCCGCCACTGGCCCGGCAAGTCGCCGCTTAGGATTGTGCTCGACAGCCAGCGAAAAATCCCCTTTGACTTCCACCTGCTGCAAGGTGGCCAACGAACTTGGGTGATTTGCGAGAAATTGATTGCTGTTGACAATCAAAGCGATACGCTCCAGTTTTGGCAATTTGCTTTCGACGAAAATATGTTGAAAAACATGCTCAATCTGTTGTTTGAGCATAAAATCACTTCGCTCATCGTGGAGGGCGGTTCAAGGCTGTTGCACTCATTTTTAGCTGAAAACTTGTGGGATGAAGCTGCGATTTTCACTGCACCCAAGCGATTGGGTGAAGGTGTTTTGGCACCAAAGCCGATGGGAAAGGAACTTGCCAGGCATGAATTGGGAGGAGATTCCTTAACGATTCTTAGGAATGAGCACGTAGGCCGTTAAACTTTGTTTAAAGTGTCGGTTTGACACGATAACCCAGCATGATGTAATGTTTCTCAGGTGTAATTTTGCAGTCAAATTAAGGAAAAATACGTGTGATGAAGCAAATCATTTTTGGTTTTTGTGCCTTGTTAGTATTGGTTTTGGGCTTTGCATTCAGGCAGCCCGATGATTCACCCGTTGTTGTGAAAAATGACAAAATCAATTGGTTGACTTGGGAGCAAATGG
>JALOMF010000348.1 GCA_025455635.1 Saprospiraceae bacterium
TGAGAAAGCGAAGAGTTAATTTCCGTTTTCGGGGTGGACTTTTCATCATAGGAGTTCGGGATAAGCCATAGAAAATGGCGACGAGCAGTAGCACGATGAAGGGGTGTACCTTGAGCTTAACCGTCCCCAAAACGATGAGGGCGATGCTTATGACGAGAAAGATGATTACCATTTTGAGTCTTCAGTCCTTCAGTCCACAGTCCTTCAGTCAGGGGGCCGTGCAACTGGTTAATCAAGAAATTTTTCTGGATTTTTCATCATGGAACTTAGCATTTTACCAATTTCCTCCACTTCTGAGACCCAGAATTCATATTTTTCCTTTGCTATGTATTCGCATGCAATAGAAAAATCAGCCCATACACCCGTTTCCGAATTTTCGGAGTCTGAATCTGAAAGTTTACTGACGAAGTGTTTGGGGTATTGTCGCTTTCTATATCCTTCCGCAATATTGCTACACACAGCCCTTGAACTTCGCCGTATCTGGTCGGTCAAACCATATTTTTCTTCGGGTGGAAATTTCTTGGTTTCTTGGAAAATATCCATCGCTAAAAGGAAAGCCTTTCGATAGACTTTGAGTGTTCTGAAGTTTCCCATTGTAGTATGTTTTAGTCCTAAAGTTTGACAGTCTTCAGTCCGATAGTCTTCGGCCCGTCAGTCGGGGTAGTGATTGACTGAAGGACTGCAGACTGAAAGACTGAAGGACTCTAATGCAAATCCCTGGCAACCTCCGACCCCGATTTCCCCACCAAAATATCCAAATCAGCGCCTTTGTCAGCCTGTTCCACATGGTCAATATAAATCTTCACGTAGCCACGAGTTGCCAGCGGTTCAGGTGCAATCCACGCTGCTTTTCTTTGTTGTAAAACTTCCTCCGAAACATCGAGGTGCAGGCGGCGGGCCTCCACATCCAGTTCAATGAAATCGCCGTTCTCGACCAAAGCCAAAGTGCCGCCGATGGCCGATTCCGGCGAAACATGCAAAATCACCGTGCCATAAGCCGTGCCGCTCATTCGCCCATCGGAGATGCGCACCATGTCTTTTATGCCCTTGAGAATGAGCTTTTCGGGCAAGTCCACGTTGCCGACTTCGGGCATACCGGGGTAGCCCTTTGGGCCAACACCTTTCAGCACGATGACGCTGTCTTCGTCAATGTCGAGGTTGGGGTCGTCAATGCGGGCGTGGTAGTCTTCCATCGTTTCGAAGACCACAGCCCGGCCCCGGTGTTTCATCAGGCGAGGGGTGGCGGCGCTGGGCTTGATGACCGCCCCGTTTTCGCAAAGGTTTCCTTTCAAAACAGCGATGCCTGCCTCGGGCTGCCAAGGCGCTTCAAGTGTGGCAATGATTTCCCGGTTAAAACATTCGGCTGCTTCGCAATTCTCGCCGATGGATTTGCCGTTGACGGTGATTAAATGGCGGTGCAAGCGCTCGCCCAATTCCTTTAATACCACGGGCAAGCCACCTGCGTAGAAAAAATCCTCCATCAAGTATTTGCCAGCAGGGATGAGGTTCACTAGGAGTGGGATTTTGCTGCCGATTTTGTCGAAATCCTCCAATTTTAAATCCACCCCGATGCGCCCCGCAATGGCCAGCAGGTGGATGATGAGGTTGGTGGAGCCGCCCACCGCAGCGTTTACGACGATGGCATTTTCAAACGCCTGTCGGGTCAGGATTTTTGACAGCGTCAAATCCTCCCGCACCATCTCCACAATGCGCCTTCCGGAGAGCCAGGCCATCGTTTTTTTCCTTGCATCCACGGCGGGAATGGCGGAAGCGCCCGGCAGGGTCAGTCCCAGTGCCTCGACCATCGAGGCCATGCTGGAGGCGGTGCCCATCGTGTTGCAGTGCCCGGCGCTGCGAGCGGCGCAGGCTTCCACGTGGCGCAGTTCTTCGGGGGTGATGCCACCCGTTTTTTGCTTTTCCTTGATAATCCAGTTGAAGGAGCCGGAGCCGATGAAGCCGCCCCGGTAGTCGCCCCGGAGCATGGGGCCGCCCGGCACGACGATGGTCGGGAGGTCCACGCTACAAGCACCCATGACCGTGCTGGGCGTGGTCTTGTCGCAGCCCGTGAGCAGCACGATGCCGTCGAGCGGGTTGGCCCGGATGCTCTCCTCCACATCCATGCTGGCGAGGTTGCGGAAGAGCATGGTGGTGGGGCGCATGATGGTCTCGCCGAGCGACATGACGGGGAATTCGAGCGGGAAACCGCCTGCTTCGAGCACGCCTTTTTTGACGATTTCGGCGAACTCCCGCAGGTGGCCGTTGCAGGGCGTCAGCTCCGACCAAGTGTTGCAGATGCCGATGACGGGGCGGTCGAAAAGGTCGTCGGGGTAGCCTTGATTTTTCATCCAAGAGCGATGGACAAAGCCCATTTTGTCGTTCTTGCCGAACCACTCCCGGCTTCGCAGTTGTTTTTCGTTTTTCATTGATTAAAGAAATAAAGGCGCAAATATGCCCAAAAACTAAAAACTTTGTTAAAAAATCAATCGATTGCGTAAAGTTGAAAAAAATTCTTTCCTTGCAACGGTTTTTAATTTTCCTTGAAAAAACTACCGGGGGGATACATGACAAAACGCAGAACTTTTATCAAACAAGCCGCTCTTGGCACAGTCGGCATCGGAATCATGGGCAGCTTTCCGGCATGCTCTCCGAAAATTGGCAAATCGGTAGGGCAGGGCAGTGGCCCATTGCCCCGCAGCACCCCAGAGGCGCAGGGCATCCCGTCAAGCGCCATCCGCAATTTTTTGGCAGCCGTTGAAAAAAGCGGGCAGGAGTTCCACGGCTTCATGGTCGTGCGGCACGGGCATGTGGTGGCAGAGGGCTGGTGGTCGCCGTTTGCGCCAGCACTCAAGCACACCTTATATAGTTTGAGCAAAAGTTTTACCTCCACGGCCATCGGTATGTGCGTTGCCGACGGCAAAATGAGCGTGGAAGACCCCGTCACGAAGTTTTTCCCCAACGACCTGCCCAACCCCGTACCCCCTCGCCTCGCCGCCATGAAGGTGAAGCACCTGCTCACCATGAACAACGGCCACGACGGCAAACCAATGGAAGCCATGCAGGCCGAGCCAAACGGGCGCTGGGCGAAAGCTTACCTTGCAGAACCAATTCCCTACGAACCGGGCACCCACTTTTTTTACAATACTGGCTCCACCTACATGCTCTCTGCCATCGTGCAGAAACTTACGGGAAAAACCACCTTCGACTTCCTCGGCGAGCGGCTGTTCAAGCCGCTTGGTATCGAGGGAGCGGATTGGGAAATCAGTCCAGAAGGCGTCAGCGTGGGTGGTTACGGGCTGCGCACCCGATTGGAGGACATCGCCAAATTTGGGCAGCTTTATTTGCAAAATGGCAAATGGGGCGGCCAGCAGATTATCCCAGCCTCGTGGGTGGAGGAAGCAACCAAGCGCCAAGGCCCCTCACAGGACAACGACAGCGACTGGGGCCAAGGCTACGGCTACCAGTTTTGGCGCTGCAAACCGGAGCCGGGCTTCTACCGTGGCGATGGCGCTTTTGGGCAATATTGCATCGTCATCCCGCAATACGACACGGTCATCGCCATCAACAGCGAGAGCAAGGACATGGGGGCTTCGATGAAATTGGCGTGGGACCATCTGCTGCCAGCCCTAAAAAACGACAGCCCCTTGCCGGAGGACGCTGCTTCGCAAAAAGCCTTGGCGGAAAAATTAGAGAATATTGGTTTATCAATACCTTCCTTGCAGTCCAGTTCACCGCTGGCTGCAAGGCTTTCTGGCAAGGAATTCAAGCTGGAAAACAACGAAAAGGGGCTGGCGAGCATCCGTTTTGCCTTCGAAAAAGATAGCTGCAAGGTGATGGTTCAAGGAAAAACTGGCACCCAGACGCTGACCTGCGGCTTCGGCCATTGGCACACCGACGGCAACGAGCAGGACGTTTCCGTCTCGCTCTTCGCACTGCCAGAACGGGTAAAGTTGACTTCCAAGACCGCCGCTAGTGCCACTTGGCAAGACGACCAGACGCTTTTAATCAACCTGAAATTCATCGAAAACGTCCACGGCGACCAATGGATTTGCCGCTTTGACGGCAATAAACTTACTGTTTCCTTCAAGAACAGCCTCGTGATGATGGGGAAGGAGGAGGAGAAAAGGGCGGGGTTAGTCGGCTTCCGATAGCTATCGGAATTGAATCTGACAGTCCGCAGTCTGGGGCTGCTACCACGGCACAGACTGCGGACTGTCGGACTGAAGACTTAGAAAAACATTTACATGAAAAACATTCTACTACTTCTTCTTTTCACCGCCTTCTTCAGTGGCAAAAAATGGACGCCCTTGCTCGACAAAAACCTGTCGCAATGGGACATCTACCTGAGCTACCCGGACAAGTCACAGAACTTCGAAGGGCTGCCACGGGACGCTGACGGAAAGTACACCGAACCCATCGGCCTGAACAAGGACAAATGGGGCGTTTTCACTGTGAAGGAAGAAAACGGCGAGCCGATTTTGCACGTCAGCGGCGAGATTTACGGGGCGGTTTCCACCAAACAGGAATTTGAAAACTACCACCTTAAACTCCAAGTGAAATGGGGCGAAAAAACCTTCGCACCCCGCAAGACCGAGCCAATGAACTCCGGCCTGCACTACAACGCCGTTGGGCCGCACGGGGCGGATTACTGGAAAACTTGGATGAAGGGGCAGGAGTGCCAAATCATGGTGGGCAGCTTCGGGGATTATTGGTCGCAGGCCGGGGGAATGGTGGACGTGCGTGCTGTGAAACAGGCTGACGGGACTTATTTGTACAGCAAAGATGCGCCGCTCGTTTCCTTCGGGGGAAGCGAAAAAGCGGGCGGCTACGTGGCCCGTTCACAGGATTTTGAAAAACCCAAAGGCGAATGGAACACCGTTGAACTCATCAATTTTGAAGGTAAAAGCCTGCACATCATCAACGGAAAAGTAGCGATGGCATTGGAAAATTCCCGGCACATCGTGGACGGCAAGGAAGTGCCATTGCGCAAGGGCAAAATCGAGTTGCAGTGCGAAGGGGCGGAGCTTTTTTACAAA
>JALOMF010000349.1 GCA_025455635.1 Saprospiraceae bacterium
TGGCCCGCTTGCGCTCCATTGGATGGCGTATTGCATTGGCCCGATTGAATAGAGTTCACGCCGGGCACGCCACCTTGAAGGTCAATATTGGCCAACGAACCTTGGTTGGTAATCACTCGGCCACCGCTGCCGCCGCCGCCAGCGCCGTTGCAGCGGTCAACGGAATTGCCAACGTTGCCGCCGTCCCCGCCTTTTGCCACCACATTCAAAATGCCTTCAATCGCACCTGCTTTAAGTAAAACAGTGCCACCCGCACCGCCGCCACCAGCGCCATCGCCACCAGCGAACAAAGGCTGAAGACCATTGGAAATGATGGAGTGCCCATTCGCTACAATCGTATTGACATTCAAGAAAATGATGCCACCACCATTTGCGCCAGCACTGCCAGCGCCAGCGTTGTCAACATGGCCTGCGCCGCCGCCGCCGCCTAGGAAAAGCCTGTCCTGTTCATCGGGCAGGGACTTGCCACCACGGCCCGCATATTCGCCGTCGCAGCCGAAGCCACCTACATTTTGCTTGCCGCCGATGCCGCCAGCAGTGGCATTTCCGCCGCCGCCGCCGCCGCTGTTGTGGTCGTTGCCACCGCCGCCGCCATTGGCCTGTGCGCCACGGCCATGTTCTTTGCCCTGCACCGGGAAAGCGACGCCCTCCCCTTTTGGCGAGCCACGCCAGTCGGTGATGTTGTAGTGAAATTTGTCGGCATTGGTCAACACGTTGCAATCGCTGTTGACTACCGCCGTCTGCGCCCCCCTGAAGCCTGTGCCGCTGGCGTCGAGGTCAGCGTTGAGTGTGAGCGAATTGGCTTCCAATGCGATAACGCCGCCCGACTCGCCATCCCAGGGCTTGGCCAGCAATGTCCCAGTTACTTCGGCATTGGAAAAATTAGGCAAGGTGACTACTTGCACGGCATTGGAAGGGTCGTAGGCGTTTTTTAGCTCGTACTTCAAAAAAATCTGGTTGGCCCAAACGCTGAGGACCTCGTTTTTCTCGTACAGTCCGGCCCCGCCCAATTCGTCAATATCGCCAAAGGAACCGGAGTTGGAAGAATTGATGCTTGCACCCTTCATTTGGAGGATGAGCACGCTGGAGCCTGATAAAAAACCATCGGCATCGTTGACGGTGAGCACAGCTAGGCAGGGGTCAATGTCGTTGACCTTTGCATAGTGGTTGATGGTGCCAGAAATTTGAGTTTGTGCTGTTAGAAAAGCAGGAAGCAGCGAAAGCAGGGCTATTCGGGTAAAAGTGTTCATCAGTAAAATGGTTTGTTTTTTTCAGGGGGCGCTCTCAAATATGGCTGCAATTTTCGGCCAAAAAAAGGAACAAATCAAGGCAGGCGCTAAAATAATGGCGCTAAAACTGATTTCATTTGAAAAAAATCATACTTTTGCGCCCGCTTAAGCCCACCGCCTGCTAGTTCAGGTTAAATGGGGATGGTGAAATCGAGGTTGTTTATCGTGGAATTTTGGTGGAAACGGTTTTCGTTGGCTTCCATTTTTTTCAATAAAAGCTTCATTATCAAACATTTAAAATGGCAGTTAAAATCAGATTGCAAAGGAAAGGCAAAAAGAAAAAACCTTTCTACCACATCGTCATCGCTGATGCACGTGCACCACGTGACGGCCGCTTCATCGAAAAAATCGGCACCTACAACCCATTGACCCAGCCCGCTACCATCGAGTTGGACAATGAAAAAGCCTACGACTGGCTCCAAAAAGGTGCTCAACCGACTGACACTGTTCGTGCGATGCTTCGCTTCAAGGGCGTTTTCTACCAAAAACACGTCATGCGTGGCCTTGCAAAAGGTGCCTTCACCGAAGAAGTGGCGAAGCAGAAAGTAGCTGACTACATCGCAGCCAAGGATGCTAAAACCGCAGGGCGTGCTGCCAAAATCGTGAGCGACAAGGTTGCGTTCCGTGCTAAAGTTGCTGGTCTTGACATCAAGGTGGCTCCAAAGAAAGAAGTACCGAAGGTGGAAGTTGCGCCAGAACCAGTTGCAGCTGCTGCCCAGGAAGAAGAATAATATCCTACGAATTCGATTTAGAGAAGCCCGGAAGCACTTGCCTTCGGGCTTTTTTTATTTCAAAATTATCGGCCCTCCGGGCGGTTTTATCAGCTTCGCAATACCCAGCGCCAGCTTCACGACCGTGCCAACCTGCGTTGCTTCGATAATCAAAGACTTTTTTAGGATAAAATCGAGGAAGTGCTTGGCATCGTGGGTGTCGAACTGCATCGTGTACTCGAAGTAAAGCCCAAGGTCTTCGATGGGCAGGCAGTGCGTGAACACGTATTTGCCCTTCCAAATATCATAGTAGATGATGAAACGGGGCCGAGGGAACACATTCGTGAAAAGCGAAACAAACAGCGGCGACTCCAAAAACCGCTCATTTTCAAACTGAAAAGCATTGGCCTCGTAGGCTGGGTAATACAGCATTTGCGCCGAAAGCCCTTCCCTCACCAATGCCTGCCCCATCTGGTTAAGCTTGCTGGAAAGCACACCGACTGGCACATGCTCGCCCGCAAAATGCTCCAACTGCATCCACGCTTGCGACCTGAGGTCGAAGAACTGCACCTGCTGCTTGTTGCCCATGCGCAGCTTGTAGTCGAAGCGGGGGTAGCCAGGCACCATGTAGCCCGGATAATAAAACTGAAAGCCGAGGTCCTTCCCGAACTGAATCTCTTCCAACATGGTGTAGATGCCCAAGCTGTGTGCGGCATATTCGGGGTCGTAAACGCCCTTGATGCTGGCCAGGCTGGTGTCGCCGAGGTCGAAAAAGCTGAAGGCCACCAGCTTCTTGTCGTCATAAACGCAGACTTCAAAGGTGTCGAAAATATTGTGGTACTGCCCGTCGAGCAAGCTGTCACGGAGGGTGGCAGAGAGCATGCCCTTGAAACTGAGCTTGTAGCGTTGGTAAAGTTCCTCTTTTTCTTCGTCCATCAGCCCGTGCTTCACCACGGTGCGGAAGCGCAGCCGGTTTTGCTGCAAATTCTTACGGGCACTGCCCCTGAACTGGTAGCCCTCCAGCGGCAGCCTGAGCCAAATCGGCGAGTAAAGGCTCTCTTCAAAAAACAAAAAATGACAAGTGAAAACACTCAAACCCATGCGATACCATCCCCTTGCAAGGTAATCGTCAAGCTCGCCGCCACTGATGGAATCTGGAAAATGTTTTTCGTTAAACATTGGATGAGTTGGCAGTTACGGGAAGTCCAGCTAATTTTGTCCAGCTCCAGTAACTGTTTGCAGGCGCAAAAAACAGCAAATTATGAAAAGCAGAATCACCAGCACCTTGATTTATTTATCCACATTGCCAATCTTATCATTTGCGCAGCAAAACGATGGCTCGCCACAACGTGGCCTGACCGAGCACCAGCGCTTTGAAGCGCACCGTGGCGAGGTCGAAAACTTCAAAACGCTGACCTACCGGTTCGAGGTGGCTTGGCAGGAGGCTGATTTGCAGAGCATGGTTGACCTAAAAAAGGGCCTTGAAACTATGATGGAGAAGGAAAACGAGCGCCCTGCCATCAGCCAATTGGACACAGATGCTGCGGCAACCCAGCTCCAGAAAAAACTGGACTGTACCAAAAAAATTGCGAAGCTTAAACTCAGCACAGCGGACACTGCCTTCGGCAAAAAAGCGGAACAGCTAAACGAACTTTTCAAGGATTATATCCGCTTGTTGGAGTCGGAACTGACGGCCCACTTGAATGCGCTCAGGCCCACCGAGCGGGACTAATCGCTTCGTGACAGAATCCAAAACAATCAACTAACCACTTGATTACCAATTATTTGCACTCAAATATATCGCCCTACCCTTCTTGATGACTACCTACCAGCAAGCCCTCGACTACCTGTTTTCACAGTTGCCGATGTTCCAAAGGATTGGCCCAGCCGCCTTCAAAAAAGACCTGACCAACACACTGGCGCTTTGTGAGCACTTGGGGCAGCCACAGCTCAAATTCCCCTGCGTGCACATTGCCGGCACGAACGGCAAAGGCTCCACGGCACACATGTTTTCGGCCATATTCACCGCAGCAGGCTTCAAGACCGGGCTTTACACCTCGCCTCACTACCGAGATTTTCGGGAGCGGGTAAAAATCAACGGGCAGCTCATCCCCAAAAAGGTGGTCGTGGACTTTGTGAACCAGCACCGGGCTTTTGCCGATGCCCTGAAACCCTCGTTTTTTGAATGGACGGTGGGCCTCGCCTTCGACTATTTTGCGAAGCAAAAAGTGGACATTGCCATCATCGAGACTGGGCTGGGCGGCAGGCTTGACTCCACGAACGTCATCACCCCGCTCGTCAGCGTCATCACCAATATCAGCTTTGACCACCAAAATATGCTGGGCGACACCTTGCCGCTCATCGCCAGCGAAAAAGCAGGCATCATCAAGCCCGGCGTGCCTGTGGTCATCGGCGAGACGCACCCTGAGACAAGCCCCGTTTTTATCCAAAAAGCGGCGCTGGAGGACAGCAGCATCGTTTTCGCAGACCAGCATTTTTTGGCGAAGCCAAACAGCCAAGCTGAAACCGCTGTGGTTTACGATGTTTACCATGACAATAAACTTAGGTATAAAAACCTGACGCTCAATCACTTGGGCGAATACCAGCGCTCCAACCTCTGCACCGTGCTGCAGACGATGGACAAGCTAGCCCCGTTAATTCCGCAGCTTCGCAAACCAGAATTCCTGGAAAATGCCATCAGAACCGGATTGGCCAACTTGAAAAAACTATCCAATTTCATGGGCAGGTGGGAGTACATCAGCCAGTCGCCGAGGGTGCTCTGTGACAGCGCCCACAACGAGGACGGCATCCGGTTGGCGATGGCTGGGCTGGAGCAAATCCCGCACAAACGGCTGCATTTCGTGTTTGGGACGGTGAACGACAAGTCGCCGGACAAGGTGCTGGCCATGCTCCCGACCGAGGCCATTTTTTACTTCGCAAAAGCCAATATCCCACGTGGCCACGATGCCGCAATGCTGGCAAAACTCGCCGAAAAGCATGGGCTGATGGGCAAGGCTTACACGAGCGT
>JALOMF010000350.1 GCA_025455635.1 Saprospiraceae bacterium
TTGATTGCTTTATTGCTGGACTGCCGAATTGTTGGATTGTTGTGTGGTACGGGTAACAATCCCACAATTTAACAATCCAACAATTTCTTCCCCTTCAGCACCTGCATCGCCTTCAAATACTGCTTCGCCAATGGCCCGATTTTCACCCGGCTGCTGGTCACGTCATCCGTCCATTTCACGGGCAACTCCTTGATTTTCAAGCCTTTCCATTCGGCGATGGTGAGCAGCTCGGTGCTGAAAAACCAGCCGTCGCTCACGGCTCCGGCGGCGTGGAGTGGGGGATAGACCTCCCGGCGCAGCCACTTGAAGCCGCACATGCCATCCGAAAACCGAACGCCGAGGTAAGTCTTGAGCAAAAAATTGAAGACCCGGCTCGTGATTTCCCGCTTGAGCGTGCGCCCAATGACCTTTGATTTTGGGTGCAAACGGGTGCCGTAAACGATGTCGTATCTTTCCTCGACTATCGCATTATAAGCTTCTAAGAAGTGTGGCAGGTCGGTAGCCAAATCGAGGTCCATGTAGCCGACCATGTCGGCTTGGGACTGTCCCCAGCTCGTCTTCAGCGCCAAGCCAACACCACGGCGAGGCACCCTAATCGGCACAATATCAGCGTGTTGTGCATGGAGCCGCTCCGCAATGGCGAAGGTGTCGTCGGTGCTCCCGTTGTCGGCGATGACGATGCGCCACTGGCCGGGCTGCGGGAAGTTTTTACGAAGAAAACCATGCAAAATGAGCACTTGGCGCTCCAGCGTGGGCGCTTCGTTGAGGACGGGTATGGTAACGTCGAAAGTCATTCGTTTTTGGATTGAATTTGGCGGCGCTGATGCCACTGGATGCGACAAATTTTACCGCAAAGAAAAGAATAGGTTGCGTGTGCGGCCTCCATTGGCTTTATTTGCGAGCAAAAATTCATCCATCCATAAAATTGCGAAGCAATGCCGATAGATTTCAAGAGCATCAAGTCCCTGTTCATCGTCGAAGACCCCAACGCACCAAAAGCGCAAACCGCCCCAGAATCCACAACATCTACCCCCCCACCTGCCACGGTTCCGCAGCATGTGGTACCTGCCAGGCCCGGCGAGCCAAACCCAAAGTTCATTGATGTGTTGTTGAGGGCGATGGAGGCCGCCAACCTGCCCGGCGTTGACTACTTGGAGTACCGCCAGTCGGTCAAATCCTTGGAGAAGATGCCGATGGACGAGCAGGTGCGCTACCAGTCTGCTTTTGCGATGGCGCAGGCAATGGGTGCCACGCCGGCCAAGCTCATCGAGTCGGCAGCGCACTACTTGGCCGTGCTGAAAACGGAACAGTCGAAGTTTGACGAGGCACTGCGCAACCAAACGGCGGAGCGAATCGGCAACAGGCAGGAGATGGTGAAAAACCTGGACGCTACCTTGAAGCAGAAGGCTGAACAAATCAAAAAGCTCACACTGGAAATGGAGTCCCACCGTGCCGAGATGGAAAAACTGGAGCTTGAAATCAAGGATGCAAGCTCGAAGGTCGAGGGCACCAAAAACGATTTCTTGGCCAGCTACCAGTCTTTGGTTGCGCAAGTCAATGTTGATGTGGAGAACATGAAGCGTTTTTTGAAATAATTGTCACGATTTTCAAGTCGTTTACCTGTCATTTTGAGGAAAACCAGCCCCTTGTGCAACCTCCATGATTTATTATTGCATCTATTCAGTTTTGTCATTTAGCCGCTGGTTTCCCATGCCAATTCCCATAACTATCCCAGTCTCAGCAAGTTTATTTTACCGACTGCTCGCCTTTTGACACGCTAAAAGATTGACGAGATGAACATTACAAAGCAAGTGAAAACAGAAGCCTCGAAGTAACCAATATTAAGTAATTACTCGTCCCGAACCGTTAAATTCGGGATTTATCCTGTATCGAACACTTAACACCCAAGGTTATTTATGAGGAATTTTTACTTAGCCACCTTTTTCAGTATTTTTTTTCTTCATGGCTTGATGCAAGCGCAATGCCCACCCCCCGGCACGCCTACGTCCACCAATACCTGCCCAGAGGCGCTGCCCAACTGCCTCAACCTTGACGGCTACTGTGGCACCATCAACAACAACAACGTGTCGCAGACTTTTCCGGGCTGCAACAACAACGTGCTGAACAATGACGAATGGTTTGCTTTTTATGCGGGCACAACGTCCATTGGTATTGCCATAACGCCGAGCAACTGCAACGCTGGAGGCAACCAAGGCTTGCAGGGCGCCATCTATGCTGGCTGCGGGCCTCCTTGGGTCGCAATGGACTTGCAGTGCGCTTGCACGACCAACACCTTCATCCTGAACTCCAGCAATTTTGTGGTTGGTCAAATTTATTGGATTGTGATAGATGGATGTGCGGGCAACGTCTGCGATTACGCAGTGGAGGTAGTTACTGGTTCCACGGTTGCGGAAGCACCTGACAACCCCGGCACGGTTACTGGCCCTACCACCGTTTGCCAAAATAGCAGTTCCACCTACACGGTGCCCCCAGTCCCTGGGGCTACTGCCTACCAATGGTCAATGTCCCCGCAGCTTGGCACTTTTACCTCCACCACGAACTCCGTGAATGTTAACTGGACAACGCCCGGCACGGCGCAGCTCTGCGTCACTTCCTCCAATCAGTGCTTCGCAAACAATACCCCAAGCTGTATCACCGTGGAAGTGTTGCCACCTCCCACTGCTGTCATTTCAGGTTCTGGGGTGATATGTACGGCAGGTGGGGGCACATTTCCCATCACGGTTACCTTCACCGGGGGCGATGGGCCTTGGACTTTTGTTTACAGGATAAATGGGGTAAACCAACCACCCATCACCACCACGGACAACCCCTACACCATCAACGCCAGCCAGACTGGTACCTACACGCTCCTGAGCGTTGTTTACCCGAATTCGACTTGTTTTGGAACGGTGTCCGGCTCGGCCAACGTTGACCAAGCCAACATCCTTGTGACGGGCAACGTGACGCCTGAAACCTGTGGCAATGGCACGGGTGCTGTCAACATCACCCCCGTCCCTGTCGGCACCTACACCTACACTTGGTCAAACAGCAGCACCAGCGAAGACCTCACCGATGTAAATGCCGGTACTTATTCCGTCACCGTCTCGAATGCCGAAGGGTGTACGTCAACCGGAAGTTTCACAGTGCCCAATAATTCTGTTCCCATCAATATCAGCGGAAGCCCGATTGCCAACACCACTTGCGATGTGGACAATGGTCAAATCAACATCTCCATTGCGCCAGCCAATACCTATGAAATTGAATGGTCAAATGGTGCTACCAGCGAAGATATAACGGGCCTAGCTCCCGGCACTTACACGGTCACCGTCACGCTTGGCAATACTTGTACCGGCTCTGCTAGCTTCACGGTGCCGGACCAACCCAACAACCCAACCGCCTCTTCCTCCGCTACCCCCAGCACCTGTGAACAGGACAACGCAGACGTCAATTTGAGCGTTTCGGGTGGAGTGGCGCCCTACAGTTTTTTATGGTCAAACGGCGAAACCACCGAAGACCTGAACGATGTGGCCGCAGGTTCCTACACCGTTACGGTCACAGGTGACAACGGCTGTACTGACACTGAAACCCTCACTGTCCTGAACAACAACCCACCCATCGCCGTCACGGGGAACCCCTTGTCCAGCACGTCGTGTGGTGCTGGCAATGGCAGTATAAATATCACGGTCACACCGGGCACGCCCAGTGGTGGTGGCAACTACACGTTTGTCTGGTCAAACGGTGAAACGACCGAAGATGTGACCGATTTGGGGCCTGGTAGCTACACCGTGACGGTGACTGGCAATGGGGCCTGCACAGGCAGCAACACTTTTACCATACTTGAGCAATTGGTCAACCCAAGCCTGAATGCATCGAACACTCCTTCGACTTGTGGCCTTGCCAATGGTGACATCAACCTAACGGTAGCTGGCGCTACTACACCTTATACTTTTGAATGGTCGAACGGTGAAACGACCGAAGACCTGAACGATGTGGTGGCAGGTACTTACCAAGTGACCGTCACGGCTGCCAACGGCTGTACCTCTACGACGAGCGTCAACCTCGCCAATAACGACCTGAACGTTGTCATCACTCCGACCATCTTGCCCAATACGGAGTGTACGGGCGGCAACGGCTCCATCTCGATAGCTATTTCACCCCCCAGCAATTACACCATTGAGTGGTTTGATGGAAGCACTGGCACCAGCGTTGCTAATTTGGAAGCGGGCAGCTACAGCGTGACGGTCAGCGCTGGCGGCACTTGCACCCCCTCACGTGTACGCCCCCGCCCCGCGGCCCCTGGTCCAGCCCGGCCCTGAGCCGGCCGACTACTACGCACCCAGCGGCGAGGCGCCCGAGTGGGTGCCGCCACCTGCAAAGGAGAAACCCATGGCCCCATTCATCGCGGCGGCACTGCCCGCCATCGTGCAGAGCATCCCCCAACTCGCCAAGCTCTTCGGCAGCGGCTCCGCAGTGGCCGAGCGCAACATCGCCGCAGCAGAAACCGTCGTCGGCATCGTGCAGCAGGCCGTTGGCGCGTCCAACGCGCAGGAGGCGGCAGAGCTGGTGCAGAGTGACCCGCAGGCCAGGGCGAAGGCCCAGCAGGCGGTGGAAGCCCGCTGGTACGAGCTGGCTGAGGCGGGCGGGGGCGGCATCGACGGGGCCAGAAAGGCCGACAGAGAGGCGCGATCCAGTGGCGACAACGTGTGGCGCTCCCCGAGCTTCATCGTCGCGCTGGCGCTTCTGCCGCTGGTCTACATGGTGCTGACGAGCGTGCTGTTCGGCATCGGCCCCGAGTGGCCCAGCGACGTGCGGGCGGCCATCGCAACCGCCATCGTCAGCCTGATTGTGGGAGGACTGATGGGGTACTACTACGGGCAGACTACGTCGAGGAATCGGACGCCGCAGTAACCCGGCGCTTCCGATCTAGCCATGCCCGCAGCGCCGCAACCCCGCCCCGGGCCTGCAGCTCGGCCCACTGCGCATCGGTCAGCCGGATCGCGCGGACTGAGGCGCGCTGGTCGGGC
>JALOMF010000351.1 GCA_025455635.1 Saprospiraceae bacterium
GACTACCTCGTGAGCATGAGCAGCCCGCAGTTGGGCCTCGATGAATATGCCATGACCGTGGAGGCCGACAACGAGTTTTACAACCGGAAAGGCTTCAAGCATGGCGACATGAACAATACGCTCATCAAGACGCACAAGGGCCGAACCATCCTGCTCCAGCACGACGTGACCACGGGCCGCCCGTACAGCCGCATCAATTCCTTGGCGGGAACGAAGGCGTTTCACAAAGGCTACCCAAGCCAAATGTCGGTGAGCGGCAAAGGGCACGGCTTCCTCAAACCAGACGAGTACAAGGAGTACCAAGAACGTTTTGCGCACCCGCTTTGGAAAAAACTGGAGCCACTTGCCGAGAAAAACGGCGGCCATGGCGGCATGGACTTCGTGATGCTCTACCGCATGATTGACTGCCTGAACCGGGGTGTGGCGCTCGACATGGACGTGTACGATGCCGCTGCTTGGTCGGTGGTGACGCCAGTTTCGGAGCTGTCCGTGCAGTTGGGGTCTGTGCCGGTGAGGTTCCCCGATTTCACGAGGGGCTATTGGAAAAACGAGCGAAAACTGGGCGTGATGGCCAATCCATAGGCTTGTTTTGGGGGAAACTTGTCAGACCATGCAACGAGTTGGCTGGTTTTCCCCAAGCCATTTTTTCATTCAGGATACTCAATCCTCACGTGGTGAATGCTTCTCAGCATTTTCTGAAAAACCGTTCGGCATAGCTCCAAATCGCCTAAGGTAAGTTGAGATTGATTGAGCTGGCCTTGCTCGATTTTCCCCTTGAAGGTTTTCTCTACCAGATTGTCAATATCCTGACCCGTGGGCGACTTGAGGCTTCGGGAAGTAGCCTCGACCGAGTCGGCGAGCATGAGGATGGCCTCTTCCTTTGTGCTGGGCAGCGGGCCGGGATAAGTGAATTTGGCCATGTCCACTGGCGTATCCGGGTTTTCTTGGAGGTAGTTTTTGTAAAAATACTCGACCCTCGTCGTGCCGTGGTGCGTAGTGATGAACCTGAGGATGGCGGGGGGCAAGCCATATTTCTTGGCCATTTTTTCCCCTTCGGTAACGTGTTCGATGATGATGCGGGCACTTTCGATGCGGCCCATGCCCTCGTGCGGGTTGGTGCCGGACTGGTTTTCCACGAAAAACTCAGGCCGCAATATTTTGCCAATGTCGTGGTAAAGCGCCCCGACCCGCACCAGCAGTGGCTCGGCGCCTACCTCGTTGGCAGCGGCCTCAGCGAGGTTGCCCACTTGCAGCGAGTGCTGGAAAGTGCCGGGAGCCTTCATCGCCAGTTCCCGCAGCAGCGGGCGGTTCATGTCCGACAGTTCCACCAGCGAAATGGCCGAGGTAAAGCCAAAAACCCGCTCGGTGAGCGGAATGAGCGGGAAAGCCAGCAGCGTCAGGAAGCCGTTGAAGCCTATCCAGCCCAGTGCCTTCCAGTCAATGGCCGCAAAACTCCCCTCCTCGATGAGCGACATGCCCACATGCGACAGCGAGTAGGCCGCCAAAATGGCCAGCACCGATTTGAAAAACCTCGTCCAGTCCCTCGCATCGGCCACGGCCAGAACGGCCACCACGCCCGCCACGATTTGTGTGAACAAAAACTGGTGCCCCTCCGCCGTGAGGAAGCCCGCAATCAGTACCACCACCACGTGCGTAAAAAACGCCAGCCGATAGGTGAAAAAATGCCGAACCACTACCGGCACCACGCAGAACGGGATGACGTAAACGCTCAACACCTCGGTGCGCTCCACGAGAAACGTCAAGTAGCTGAATGCCAGCATCCACACCATTACGAAGGCAAGGTAGTACCAGTTTGAGAGTATCTCTCGGCGGTACGAATTGACGTACATGATGAACGCACCCAGTATCAGCACCGTGAGCAGCAGGTAGCCAAAGTAAACCACCACCCCCGATTTTTGGGAGCTGATGTCCGATTCGAACTTGGTTTTGAAGCTCTCCAGTTTTTCATAAACCTCATCGGTGACGAGGTTGCCCTTTTGCACGATGAGTTCGCCCTGGCTCACCAGCCCCCTCGATGGCGACACGCTGCTGAGGGCATCGTCGAGCATGGCCTTGGTGCGGGCCTCGTCGAAGGTGATATTGGGGACAACGGCCGTTTTTAGCAGCGCCACGACGGCATTTGGCAGGGTATTTTGGTTTCGCTTCGCAAAATCATCCACCGCCGCTATCGCCTTGTCTGGTTTGTAAAAACTGGAAATCGTGCGCTTGAAGGTCGTGTTGCCTTTCACGATGTTCACCACGAATTTTTCATCTGCGTTGGCATGGTCGGGGGCTAGTTGGAGCACGCCGGTCGAGTAAACCCGGTCGAGCAGCTTACGGCCAATTTCCCCAATTTTGTTCAGTTCAGCATTGGTCAACTGACTTGCTGCATCAAGGTTCCAGGCTGTCAGGGCTGCTTCGAAATCCTTATACTTGGCACTGGCCAGCTCGTTGTCGAGTGCATAGTAAGGAGAGAAGTCCCTCATTATCAGCGTTTTATCGCCTTGTAGTTCTTTTTCTGTTTTTTTGATGGCAAAATCAAATGGTGCCACTAGGTCATCGTATTTCCAGACTTGGCCCCGCTGGAACTCGTACTTGAATTTTACGTTGTTCGGGTAGAGCAGGCTGATGAGCAGCGCCACAGCAGCCACCGTCCCGATGTTGACGAGCTGCTTGAATCTCCAATAAACCGTTTCAAATCTTTGGTTCATGCACTGAATGGTTGCCTATTTTCTGGCGGTGAATATACAGGCAATTTGGTTACTTTGTTGCCCGTAACTCGGACTGCCAGTCCGTAAAGTAACACGGACTGCCAGTCCGTGATGAAATTTAAAACCGATAAAATGCCAGCAAGCACCATTGAAGAAGCCATTGCCAAGCTCGAAGCCATCGTTGAGGAGGCCCGCCGCACAGCCGACCCGCTGGGGATTTTCGCCTTGGTGTACCTCGGCGTCACCCGCTCGGTGAGGGAGGGCCTCCGCAACGGCCTGTTCCAAGATGGCCACCGCATGGAGCGGCTGGATGTCATTTTCGCCAACCGCTACCTCGATGCACATGCGGCCTACCTCGCCGGCAAGCCCTGCACCAAGGCGTGGAAATCCAGCTTCGATGCGGCCAAGGGCAACGACCTGCTCGTACTCCAGCACCTGTTCATGGGCATGAACGCCCACATCAACCTTGACCTCAGTATCGCAGCTGCCGAGGCAGTTCCAGCCGCTGAATTGCCAAAATTGGAGCATGATTTCAACGCCATCAACGCCCTGTTGGCCCGGAAAATTGACGCTGTGCAGGACAGTCTGGGCGAGGTTTCCCCCCTGCTTTTTCTGGTGGATTGGTTCGGGAAGCGGGGTGACGAACGCTTCGCTGAGTTCAGCCTCGTGAAGTCCCGGAAAGCGGCCTGGGCTGCTGCCAAGCGTTTGTCCCTACTTTCTGGAGCTGATAAGGCGCTGGCAATCAATGAGTTGGATGGGATTGTAGCTCGCTTGAACCACAAAATCGCAAAGCCCGGCAGGGTCTTGGGCTGGCTCATTGGCTTTATAAAACGCTGGGAAGAAAAAGAGGTGGTCAAGGTGCTCGACCGCTTGGCTTGATGACTAATTGCCAGTTTCCCGGTAAATTTTCAGGATGGCTTCCGCCATTTTTTCCTTCGTAAAATGCTGGACCTTGGCCTTGGCATTCTCTGCCAATTTTCGCTGCAAAACCGGGTCGTTCACCAATTGCTGCACAGCCTTGGCAAGGGCCGGGGCATCGCCCACTTTGCAGAGCAGTCCGGTTTTCCCATGCTCCACCAGCTCCGACACGCCGCCCGCAGCAGTGGCCACCACGGGTACTCCAGCGGCAAAAGCATCGAGCAGGCTAGTGCCCAGGCCCTCGGTTTTGCTGGTGAAAAGCAGCAGGTCAATTTCAGGCAGCACCTCGGCGATGTCGTTGCGGAAGCCCGTGAGCAGCACCCGGTCGTGGAGGTTTTTGGAGTGGATTAGGTGCAGGATGTCCTTCTCCTCGCCACCGTCGCCGCCGATGGCGAGGAAGGTGGCTGGGAAGCCATTTTTTACGAGCTTTTCCGCCGTGTTTACGAAGGTGAAATAATCCTTGTGCGGTGCGATGGCTGCGATGTTTGCCACCAATATATGGTTGTTCGGGATTTTGTATTCGCTTCGCAAAAGGTTGGTTTTCAAGGAGTTGTCAGTCGTTGCGAAGCGGCCAAGGTCAATGCCGCTGTGTACCACGGCCAGTTTTTCGGGCTGGCGCAATGCGGGGGCTGCCACCTTTCGGATGAAGTCGGAAACGCATACAATCCGGCTGACAACGGGGTGGTTGTACTTCCATTTGGAGAGCATGTTTTTGCCAATTGGGAAGTCCACCCGCCGATGAACGATTACCGGTTTGCGGAGCGAAAAAAATGCGGCTGCCAGCACAGCGAAGGTATGCGCCAGCGAGTCGTGCGCATGGAGGTGTGTCACGTTGTTTTCCCTGCAAAAATTGCGGAGGCGGTGGGCGAAACGCAGGTCGAGGTTGAAGGTTTTTTTGAAGCCCTCCACCGCTACGCCAGCTTGCCGACAATGCGCTTCCAGCACCGAGCCATTGGGGCAAATGACCTGCTGTTGGATGCCTTGCCTCGCAAGTTCCGCTATCAGGTAGGCCACTTGTTGCTCGCCACCACGCCACGAATGGGCGGTGCTGAGGTGAAGTATGTACATGTTCTAAGGTAGTTTTTTGCGAAAAATTTGGCTTATGGCAAGGTGCGGTGCGGAAAACCGTGTGAAGCAAGCTGTGAAAATTGCTGGATGGCAAAGGTAGGCAAGTGCCGCCCAAACAAGCGCAATAGTAGGGTTTTGGCAGTTTTTTTACCGAAAATAAGTGTTTAAAAGGAGGGGCTGCTCCGTATAAATCGGTAGTAGCCCATCCCTCTTTGTTTTAAATCACTTCAAATCATATTTTACTGGCAGCGTGAACATCACCCTGACGGGGTTTCCTCGTTGCCTGCCGGGGTTCCATTTTGGCATCAATTTCATGACCCGTAGCG
>JALOMF010000352.1 GCA_025455635.1 Saprospiraceae bacterium
TTTCAAATATTTATAACAATGTCAATTTACAAGGCTACTATCAACGACAAGGCAGAATTGGCGATAACGGAAGACATTGACATCGTGCAAACTGGCGATGGCCAGTACCATGCCCTGCTTGATGGTAAACCATTTGCCACGGTGGTAGCGTCAGTGGATATGGCCAGCAAGGAGGTCGTTTTGAAAGTCAACGGCAAACGGAAAACCGTGAAACTTCAGGACGAGTACGATATTTTGGTGAAAAAAATGGGCCTCAGCGCCAATGTCGCCCACAAGGTCAGTGCCATCAAGGCACCAATGCCCGGCCTTGTGCTGAGTATCCTGGTGGAAGCGGGGCAGACCGTTGCACAAGGCGAGCCAATGCTCATCTTGGAAGCCATGAAAATGGAGAACGTCATCAAATCGCCCGGCGAGGGCACGGTGAAGAAAGTGGTGGTGGAAAAAGGCAAGCCCGTGGACAAGGGCGAGGTGCTGATCGAAATGCAGTGATTCCTGCGGGCTGCGCTCAAAGCCCCGGGAAAAAAGCGTCACGAATCAGCTCAATTTGAAACTCGCCACCCTTCCCTTTCAGGATGGACACCACATCGAACCGGATGGCCCATTCGTGGTGGACGAGCGCCATGTAGGCCGAAGCCGCCTGTGCCAAGTGCTGTTGTTTTGAGGCAGATACAAACTCTTCAGGCTTGCCGAAATAGTCATAGCTCCGGGTTTTTACCTCCACGAACACCAGCAGGTCGCCCTCTTTGGCGATGATGTCCACCTCCAACCTCTTGTGCCGCCAGTTTGTCTCCAAAATCTCGAATCCCAACTGCCGCAAGTGCCCGATTGCCATTTCCTCACCAAGTTTGCCAGTGTCAAGGTGCTTCGCCATGATTTTTTTTACCTTTGGCCGCCAAATTGAAACGGCTATTTATGATGAAAAAATTGAATTTCGACTACTCCCAAGCCCACCCCTACGTTCTGCCGCACGAAGTTAGCCAAATGGCTGCACCCACGGAAGCAGCCGCCAAACTGTTGGAAAGCCGCAAAGGCCCCGGCAACGAATTCTTGGGCTGGCTAGACTTGCCCAAGCGCTACGACCGCACTGAGTTCAAGCGCATCAAGCAGGCAGCAAAGCGCATCCAGCAGCAGTCGGAGGTGCTGGTGGTCATCGGTATCGGCGGGTCATACCTGGGGTCAAAGGCTGCCATCGAGTTTCTTTTGCACAGCTTTTACAACAACTTGCCCAAGAAGCTTCGCAAAACCCCTGAAATCTACTTCGCTGGCACGAACATCTCGCCCGTGTACCTTACGCACTTGTTGGAAGTGATTGGCGACCGCCATTTTTCGGTCAACGTCATTTCAAAATCGGGCACCACGACCGAGCCGGCCATTGCATTCCGCATTTTCAAGAAAAAACTCGAGGAAAAATACGGCTTGGAAGAAGCCCGTAAGCGCATTTACGCCACTACCGACAAGGCGAGGGGGGCGCTCAAACAACTGGCCACCGAGGAGGGCTACGAAACCTTCGTCGTGCCGGACGACGTCGGTGGGCGCTTTTCGGTGCTAACTGCGGTGGGGCTACTGCCCATCGCCGTGGCAGGCATCCAGGTGGACGAGCTATTGGCTGGAGCCGCCGATGCGCAAGCTGATTGCAAGCTGCCCTTCGACCAGAATCCTTGCCTCCAATATGCTGCGCTTCGCAATATCCTCTACAATAAAGGTAAGGCCATCGAAATGCTCATCAACTACGAACCACGGCTCCATTACGTGGCCGAGTGGTGGAAGCAGCTCTTTGGAGAGTCGGAGGGCAAGGACGGCAAGGGCATCTTCACGGCCAGTGCCGACTTCACCACCGACCTTCATTCGCTGGGGCAATACGTACAGGATGGCCGCCGCCACTTGTTTGAAACGCTCATCAGCATCGAGTCCCCGGCATATGATATTGTGCTGGAAAAAGAACCTGTTGACTTGGACGGACTGAACTACCTCGCTGGCAAAACGATGGATTTTGTCAATAAAAAAGCCGCCGAAGGTACGCTGCAAGCGCATACCGAAGGCGGGGTGCCTAACCTGATATTGCAAATGCCAGAAGCCACGCCCTACCATTTAGGCTACCTGTTCTTCTTTTTTGAAAAAGCCTGTGCCGTGAGCGGTTACCTGCTGGGCGTCAATCCATTTGACCAACCGGGCGTGGAGGCTTACAAAAAAGCGATGTTCAGGTTGTTGGGCAAGCCCTAGTTGACGAATCTCTCAGAGCTTAAACTATGAAGACCCCGTATTTTTCATGGATAGCTTTGGCGGTAATCTTGGCAGGCTGCGAACCAGACAGGGTAGCACAAGCGAAGTCCGAAAAAATGGCGGTGCTGGAATCCAAGCTAGCCGGCATTGGGGTCAATCCTGCGGAGTTGAAGGTGTTTTTCAGGGGGTTCAAGCGAGAGAAGGTATTGGAAGCATGGGTGAAAAATGCCCGTGACAGCAGTTTTGCCTTGCTGGGCAGCTACCCAATCTGCGAAGCTTCCGGGGAGCTAGGCCCCAAACTCCGGGAGGGTGACAGGCAGGTGCCAGAAGGTGTTTACCGGATTGACAGGTTTAACGCCAAGAGCAAGTTCCACCTTTCGTTGGGGCTGAACTACCCGAATGAGTCGGACAGGCTTCGGGCCGACCAAACGAGGCCGGGCGGCGATATTTTCATACATGGTGGATGCGCCAGCATTGGCTGCTTGGCAATGACCGACGACCTGATAAAAGAAATCTACGTGCTGGCGTTGATGGCCAAAGACGCTGGTCAAGCCTCCATCGAGGTTCATTTATTCCCTACTCGCCTTACGGATGAAAACCTGCGTCAATTGCAACAAGAAATGCCAACGTTTAGCGGGTTTTATGCGGCTTTAAAGCCGATTTTCGATTCTTTTGAAAACGAACGCCAACTGCCGTTTGTCACTGTTGATACCACGGGGGCCTATCGCATGGAAGGCCCAGTACAATAACCCGGCAATTCCCTTCCTAGCACGATTTCCAGCTTGGATGACTCCCTCCGTCAAGTTTTGGAATAGTTAACGCTTTCGTTTCCAGCGGCGGTGTGACCAAAGCCAGTCGGCTGGCGACTTGCGGATAGTGGCTTCTAGCAGTGCTGCGTATTGTCGGGTGATTTCGCCTTCGGCGAGCGGCTGGTTTGCTTCGCAAAGTTGGGTAAAATTCACTTCGTAAAATCCCCTGCCAGTCCTGATTATTTCACAGTAAAAAACCGGGTAGCCAGTTTGTCGGGCCAGTTTGTCGGCCCCGTGGAGGAAAGGTGTGTCTTGGTGGAGGAACTCAAGCCAATGGGCATTGCGGACATCAATTGGGGTTTGGTCAGCAATGAACACAAAGATGGTAGGTTCGTTTTTGTACTGTACGATGGCTCGGCCAGTGTGGGCCATGTCGGTGAGGTGGAGGCCCCACTGTTTGCGAAGCGAATTGAGATGGGCGTCTAAGTGCTTGTTGCTCAATGGTTTGTAAACGCCCAATACCTTGTGCTGAACCATGAGCGGGATGGACAAGACGCCCCATTCCCAATTGCCGAAATGGCTTCCGAGCAGGATTGCACTTTGGTTGTTTTTGAAGGAAGGAAGGAAAATATCCGGGTTGTTGTAGCGGAATCGCCGTTGGAGTTCAGCTTTTGGTAGCGTGAGGCCCTTCAGGCTTTCGAGTAGGATGTCGGTGAAATGACGGTAGAACAGCTTTTCGGTCAGCTGGATTTCCGGTACCGATTTTTCGGGCAAAGCATTTTTCAGGTTTGAAACTACGACCTTTTTACGGTAGGAGATTACATTGCGCAAGCAAAAACTGAGCAAACTGGATAAGCGGTGCAGCCCTTGAAAGGGCAGCAGCCTAAATAGTTGAACAAGTAGCTTGATAGCCAGCGATTGTAGCATAAAAATTACTAGCAGAAAAGTAGAAACGGTATGTTTGTGCTTTCCTCATCAAAAATACAAACTGACATGTACACCCGCCGAAAATTTCTCCACCAGACTGCCTTAGGAGCAGCGGGCACTGCGCTCGGTGGAGCCACAATTGCTGGCTGTAGCGAAGAAAAAGCCAAGGTTTTGCCCAATTCCAGCGCAGCTGCAGTCAAGCCGCTGGCCATTTCTACCTGGGATTTTGGCGAAAAAGCAAACTCGGCAGCTTGGGAGCTTTTGGCAAAGGGGGGCAGTGCGCTGGATGCGGTCGTGGCTGGTGTAGCAGTGATAGAGGCCGACCCCGAGAACACGACGGTGGGCATTGGCGGCGCTCCTGACCGGGATGGCCGGGTGACGCTGGATGCCTGCGTGATGGCCCCCGACGGGCGCTGCGGCTCGGTCTGCGCATTGGAGCATATCGTGCATCCGGCTCAGGTGGCACGGGCTGTGATGGAGAAAACACCCCATGCTATTTTGGTGGGGGAGGGTGCGCTGGAGTTCGCTTTGGCACAGGGTTTTGCGAAGGAAAACCTACTGACTGAGAAGTCAAAAAAGGCATGGGAAGAATGGAAGAAGACCTCCAATTATGCCCCAAAAATCAACGTGGAAGTTCACGATACCATTGGCATGTTGACCATTGACCAGCAAGGCGACATCGCTGGCTGCTGCACGACCAGCGGGCTTGCTTACAAGATGCGGGGCAGGGTGGGGGACTCGCCCATCATCGGTGCAGGGCTTTTTGTGGACAACGAGGTGGGCGGGGCCACTGCTACCGGCCTGGGCGAAGCGGTGATTCGGGCAGTGGGTAGTTTTTTGGTGGTTGAACTCATGCGGAATGGCCGTAGCCCGCAGGAAGCTTGCGAAGAAGCTGTGACCAGGGTCATGAAAAAATACAAGGACTACAAGGATATTCAAGTGGGCTTTGTGGCCGTCAACAAATTGGGGCAAGTTGGGGCTTACAGCATCCAATCCGGCTTCAATTATGCGCTGATGATGGGTGGGAATAGCATCCTCAAAGACGCCGACTTTGCAGTAAAATGAGGATTAGGAAGCCCATTTTTTTTGTTATTTTGTAAATATAGATTCCCACCAATAT